>CAVILL010000021.1:0-30296 GCA_963643635.1 Sphaerochaetaceae bacterium
GCCGTCCCCGTAGTACCTGAGGGAATGCTGGATGTTCCTCGCAATCGAAGTGTCCGCGTATTCGTCCGCGCCCTCCTCCGATGCGAATGTCGACTGTGTATTGTAGTGTACCCCGCCGAGGCTCATAGTCCCGCCTAGCGGATGCAGTTCTCGATTCCCCTTACCCCGAGCACATTCTCGAATTCTCTGTACCATACTTAAAACAAAACCCAATGGGTAACACGTACACCAAAAGAAAGAGGCCATGGCAAACTGTAATCCATGACCTTCAGTTAACGGTTCTGCTGTATCAAGCGGAGAAACATTCAGTTTTCAGCAGAATCAGTTGTCTTCCTTTCTGTCGTAGACGGCCTCGATATCCTCCAGGTATCCGTCGATGAGGAGATTTATGAGATAGTCGACACTTCTGTTGGTCTTTCTGGCAAGGGAATCCAGCCAGTCACGCTTAGCCTGGGTTGTCTTGAAAGTAAACGCTTCGTTGTTCATATCTACCTCACTTCTTATGGTAAATATAGCATTTTCTTCCGTTCCCGCACGTTAAAAATTGTAAATTGTAAAAATGCAATTCGTGATTTTGTTAAGAGTTGTTAAACTTCCGCAGTAATCCCGGACTTTCTTTAAAGCCGATGTTAAAAGGGGAAGACAACGTCCTCCCCTCAGATCACTTTGACTCCTCTGTAGCCTTCCAGAGCTTCTCGAGGGAGTAGAATTCCCTCAGCTCGGGGCTCATCAGATGGATTACGATGTCGCCGCAGTCGATGAGTTCCCATCCGTCGTCGCCGGGGGTCTTGTGGCGGTTGTTGACACTGAGACCCAGCTCGTTGAGCTCCGTCCAGATCTGGTGCACGACGCCCTTGAGGTGTCCCACGCTCGTGACCGTTCCGATTACGAATGCCTCGGCAAACGAACACTCCCCGAGATCCACTGTCACCACATTCTGGCAGTTGTGGTCTCTGAGGTATGTTTCGATTTTCTCTGTCTTTTCTCTTGTTTTCTCGTTCATTGTCTGATCCTTCTCTATAGCTTTCCGCCGTCCCTGAGGAATGAATGGAGCTCCTTCGTGACTTCCGCCAGTCCTCCTCCGGTGCTCTCGAGGTACGGCTTCTCTCTTTCGATTATATCAAGAACCATGGCCTCTATGGTAGAGCGGGAGAGAATCTCCCGTCTGTCTTCGTCCGTAAGATGACGACGCCCGGGTTCCATGTAGTCTGCAATGTAAATGATGCCGCCGAGTCTTCCCATTCCGACTGAGCCGAGGGTATGGTGTCTGACGGCCTTCTTCAGCACCTCGCCGACCTCCTCTCCCGCATCGCTCTCAAAATGGAAGGCTGCGAGAGGACCGTGAAGAAGCATCGGCTCCCTCTTCTCCTCCTCGTCGAGAACAAAGCCCGCATTCTCGAGAAGGGCTATGGAGTCCACAGTGGCACTGTAGCGGTAGGCATCGTGGTAGATTCCCGCCGTCCGCGCATCTTCCGTGCTTTCACCGAAGCGCTCTGCAAGCGCTGCCGCAGTCTCAGCCACTCCGAGAGAGTGAATGAAGCGCCGGGGCTTTATCATGAGTCTGACCTTCTCCCTAAGCTCTGTATAATCCATTTTCCTCAATATACTCTCTGACGCTGTCAGTGACGAGAGAGAGGTCCCCCTCCCTCACCGCGGTACTCGATGCGACAGTCCGGTCGCTCTCCACGTAGTGTATCTCGAATCCGTCGCTTCCCTTTCTTTCTATCGTGTCGCGTACGAAGCACCAGAAACGGACATGGGAGGAAAGGTAATCCGCATCATGCCATCTCCCGAGTCCCTCCACGAGATCGTCTCCGATTATGAAGTTGACCTTTCCGTCATCCTGAAGGGAATCGAAGAGCGCTCTTATCGTCTCGCTTGTGTAGCTTACTCCGCCTCTTCTTCCCTCCCAGTCGGATACCACTATATTCAGGTCGTCCATGGGATAGAGATCCGAGTAGTCGAGAACGGCGAGATTGAGCATCGCCATCCTGTCGTCGAAGGATGCCGTCCTTCTCTCCCTCTTGAAATTGGAGACATAATTCGGAATGACGTAGAGCGTCGTTATGTCCGTCTTCCCGCTTACGGAATGGAACAGATTTATGTGTCCGATGTGGACGGGGTCGAATGTGCCCCCGAGGAGGGCCTTCTTCTCACTCTTCATCGCGGTATACTGCATCATTGTCCATGACTGATGTGAAGCCGGAATCCGTCTTCTTCCCGTCGATTCCCGCCATGGATGCAAAAGCCTTCTTCACGGGTTCGAGAAGAGAATCGTCATATATTGTAAGAGGGAGAACAGTCATTGATGAGGAATACTTCTCCTCGAGGAGTCTGAACCTCTCCCCGGCCCCCTCTTCATCAATCTTCGTTCCGATGAGAACGGACGGCTTCGCTACGAGCTCGGGCGAATACTTCTCAAGCTCCCCTCTGAGGATGTCGTATGCTTCGAGGTATCTCTCGTCACTCAGGTCCACAAGGTAGGCTATTCCCTTCGTACGCGATATGTGCCTCAGGAACCTGAAGCCCATGCCCTGACCCTCGCTTGCACCCTCTATTATTCCGGGGATGTCCGCAAGGACGACATCGCTGTCGTACATCCGCATCACACCCAGCTGCGGAATCTTCGTTGTGAAGGGGTATCCCGCGACCTTGCTGCGTGCATTCGTGAGAAGATTGAGGAGGCTCGATTTTCCCGCATTCGGGAATCCGACGAAACCGATGTCCGCAATGACGAGAAGCTCGACACCGATGCGCATCGCCTCGCCCTTCTCACCCGGCTGTGCAAAACGCGGTGTCTGATGGGTTGCGGTGCGGAAATGCCAGTTGCCCAGTCCCCCCTTGCCGCCTTTAAGGAAGACGAACCTGTCGCATCCCGAGAGGTCCTTGATCACCTCTCCCGTCTCGGCATTTTTGATGACTGTTCCGGGGGGAACGGGAATCTCCACGTCCCTGCCGTCGCGGCCGTACATCCTCGCGCCCTGTCCGCCGCGTCCGTTTTCGGCACGGTAGACACGAACCATCTTCAGGTGTCCCAGCGTTCTCAGGTTGTCACGGACGACGAATACGACATCGCCGCCTCTTCCGCCGTCGCCGCCGTCGGGTCCTCCCTTGGGTACGAACTTTTCACGACGGAAGGAGACGCAGCCTGCGCCTCCATTCCCTGATTGTACATCGATATATGTTTCGTCTGAAAATCCAAACATATGGATGATTTATTAGTTCTCAGCCTCGACAGCCACGATCGAGCAGTACTTTCTGTTCCTTCTTTCGTAGAACTTGACTGTACCTGCAACCTTGGCAAAGAGTGTATAGTCGGTACCGCATCCGCAGTTTTCACCTGCATGGATCTTCGTACCGTGCTGACGAACGATGATTTCACCGGCCTTTACGAGCTGGCCGCCGAATCTCTTGACACCAAGGCGCTGAGCATTGGAATCACGACCGTTGCGGCTTGAACCGCCACCTTTCTTATGTGCCATTCTTCTGCCTCCTTAGCATTCAATCTTGTTGATTGTAATCTGGGTGTACTTCTCTCTGTGTCCCTGGGTTCTTCTGTAACCCTTTCTTCTGCGGAACTTGTAGACCTTCACCTTGTCACCTTTGACTTCTCCGCCCACTGTAGCGAGAACCTTTGCGCCTTCGACACACGGTGTTCCGAAAACGGCCTTGTCTCCATCTACTGTAGCGAGAACCTTACTGATCTCATAAGAGGAACCAGCCTCCTGAGGGATTCTGTCAACAAGAAGTACCTGGCCTTCTTCAACCTTGTACTGCTTGCCGAGGACTTCTACTAATGCGTACATGTCTTCATCCTTTTTAATTAAGCTTGGCATATTCTGTCCCTTCCGGAGCCTTTCATCAACAGGCCGCGGGAAAAAGAAGCGGGAAAAAGGCCGGAACGGAGTATGGACAACCGACCGTTCGGTTGGTATTCTTTCTTCATGGAAAACAGACGGAATCTCATACTCGGCGAGGCATCGCGCATAATCGCGGAAGACGGAATGGACGCCTTCTCGCTTTCTCTTCTTGCAGACAGGGCGGGAATAACGAAGGCGACGCTCTACAACTACTTCACCTCCAAGGACGAGATATTCGCCACCATAATAGAGGAAGGCCACAGGACCTTCATGAAGAACGGCTTCCGGCTCGATCTCTCTGGAGACGTCAACTCCGTACTCCTCCGGGCGGCCTCTCACTGGGTCAGAATATTCAACAGCGAGGAGAGCATCCTCTGGCTGAGGATCATCTTCTCGATGCACCTCGTGAATGATCTCTGTCACGACGAATACCGCTCGATAACCCTCATGCTCTCGTCCCAGGCGGGAGTTGTCATATCTTCCTTCGGCATCCCTCAGACCTACGCATCAACACTCACGAAGCTCTTCTCCTCACTTCTCCTTGTAACACTCGAGAGGGCACTCGAGGGGGAGGAAGACACACTCGAGAGGGATGTGAGAGGGGTTGCCGAACTCATCGAATCCGTCCGGGGAAAAAGAAAATGAAGATTTTTTTCCAAGGTGTGTTGACGAATGAAATCAAATTGTCTATATTTCTCCTTGTCATGTGGGAGTAGCGAAGCTGGTTATCGCGCTGGCCTGTCACGCCGGAGATCGCGGGTTCGATCCCCGTCTCTCACGAAGAAATTATAACTCCAGTAACCAGCTGGAGTTATTTTTTTTGTTCCAATTCTCACAGGCCGAAAAAAAAAGAGATGTCTACCATCTCCACTCTGTCTTCTCGATTTCAAGAAGTCTTATCTTCTTCCCGATTCCGCCCGTGTACCCCGTGATTCTTCCGTCCTTTCCGAGAACCCTGTGACAGGGAATGAGAACCGGAAGTCTGTTGCGTCCCACTGCGCCTCCGACTGCCTGTGCACTCATTCTCTTCATTCCCCGGCGTTCGGCGATGACGGCGGCTATCTCACCGTAGGTCATAGTCTTTCCGTATCCTATTGTAAGGAGTATCGACCACACTTCTCTTTCGAAGGGAGTTCCCTCCATTCTGAAGGGAACGGACCGGATATCAGGCATTCCGCCGTCGAAGTATTCATCGAGCCAGCGCTCTGCAGCGCGGAGTGCCGGAGTGTCCTCCGGAATGCAGTCATCAATATCGGAAGGACAGTTGAACGAAATGGAAAGAAGACTGGAGGAATCAGATACAAGCCAGAGTTCTCCTATCGGAGATGGATGCTTCAGGAAGTACTTCCTCACGACCTGCCCTTCTCGGAAACGAGAATTCCGTATCTGCTGACGGCGGTGAGAACGAGGATCATGATTCCGATCGTGACGTAAGGTACGGGATTGTAGTCCATGACGATGGAGCCGTCGTAGACATTGTCGGTTGCAATCGCCACAAAGAATCCCGTCACTATCTGGATTAAGAACGGAACGATGCACGTTACAATTCCGAGTTTCTTCAGCTCGCCGGTACTGACCCTGTTGAACGGAGTTCCCTTCTCTACGGTATGGGCAAAGTACCTGTAGGCGCAGTTCACAATGTATATGGCGCTGATGATTATTATGATCAGGGCGATGCAGTAGAGAATGATGTCGATATCCCCCAGCGTTCTCGAATCTCCGAAAATCTGTCCGATGAAATACTTCTTACCCGGGGCGCTCTCGAGATTGAGAATGAGAAGCATGAAGAAGACGAGTAAAAGAAGCAGAGTCGCAATCGATGCGGCGAGAATTATCTTCGTTACCAGCTTCCCCGTTCTGGAGAGTTTCATTATTGTCCCGAGTGTTTTCATATATGCCCCGTACTGTAATTCTAGCTTCTTGCGGTGGTCGAATCAACTGAAGAGAGAGATTCGATCTCCCTCACTTCTCCCTCCTCGAGGCCACAGAGCGTCAGGCTTCCCTCCCTCACCCTCTTCAGGGCCGTGACACCGAGGCCGCAGGAGGCCATCATGCGCCTTACCTGATGGTATTTCCCCTCGGTTATCGTCAGAAGGCTCTGATTATCCGTCTTACGGACGAGACACGCACTGCGGCAGACCGTGCCGTCGGAGAGAACGATGCCGCGCCTGAAGGCTTCTATCATCTCATCGGTGACGGTACCCGTATGTGTCACGAGGTACTCCTTCTCGATTCCTTTTCCGGGAGTAATGAGCCTGTGTGCAAGAGAGCCGTCGTTCGTGAAGAGAAGAAGGCCCGATGTGTCCTTGTCGAGTCTTCCGACGGGGAACACCCCCTGACGGAGATACCTCCCGGGAAGAAGCGACATCACAGTGGGAGAGAGGGGGTCATCGGTACTCGTGACGTAACCGCAGGGCTTGTTCATCATGAGGAGAACGGGGCGGAGACGCTCGATTTCCTCCCCGTCTATGGCGACTCTGTCGCCGGGAGCGACCTTATCGTCCGCGCGGAGTGCAGTGATGCCGTTTACCGTTATTCTCTTCTCCCTCACGAGTCTCTTCGTTTCGCTGCGTGTGGCAGCCGAGACTGCGGAGAGTACCCTGTCGAGTCTTTCCATAATCTGAGGATAGCTTCTCTCTCCGCTCCCGTCTACAGCACAGTACCGAACGAAAGGGAAAGAAGCGGATAGAAGCGCGAAAGACTGTCGAAGGAGAATGACGACGAGAGGGTTATCACAATATGGTCCGTGAGCCTTCTCTCCCCCTCCACTCCGACACTCCAGATACAGAGAACGTCGCCTTCCAGCCAGAGCCACTTGTCCTTCGAGTCTCTCGTAACGGGGGTATCTATCGAGATTTCACCGCGGAGCATGAGTGATACGTACCCCCTGAGTGTCATGTTCTCGTCCTCGTATGAGGCACCGATTTCTCCCGAGATCGTTCCCGGTCCGCAGGGATAGCCCAGGTAATATGCGTCCTCCATTTCCGTGTAACCGCCGTTCGAGGAGTAGAAGCGCCAGGGAAGCATTATCCTGCCGTATCTGTCGGAGGAGAATGTTCCGTCCCCGGCCGATGCTCTTCTGTTGTAAAGCCAGTTCGTGGCCCAGTAGAAAGCCCCCTCGAGGTGCACTCCGCCGTCGGAGCGGAGGGTCTTTCCGGTATATGCGTAGTCACTGTCACTTCTGAGGGGGCTCGTGTACGCCTTACCTTTTCTTATGAGCCAGTCGAAGCCGAAGGCGAAGCCCAGGGCCGTGGGCTTGAGGTTGTTGCCTTCGTTACCGAGACATATATCGTCCTGTGCATAGAGACAGTAGAGTCTCACAGGGCCGATTCTTCCTTCCATTGAGAGCTCTATCATGACATTCGAATGCTCCTCCTGATACTGATTGTGCCAGAGGACGAATGGGGAGAAGTCGATGAGGGTCGGCACTGTATCGTAGACGAGATTGAGTTCTCCCAGGCCTATTATGAAATTCTCCCTTTCATATGAAAATTTATGGATGAATACGGTCTTGTATACGTCGTCTGTATTCTCCCTCTTATCCCTGTTGAGTGTCGCGTTTGAACCGGATACGACGAAGAAGCGGTAGGACAGTGAGAATTTCTCATCCGGATAATCGAGACCGAAGGCGGCGCTGTCGAGGTATGGCTGCACCGGGGATAAAAGGAAGCTGTACTTTCCCGGCCCCAGGGACCAGAGTCTGCGGCCGACGGAAAGAAAGAGGTAATCGGATCTGTATTCGACAAAGGCGACATGCGGGTACTGCGCATGCGTCACGGCATACTTCGTATTCCCCGCATACGGAATATTGCTCCACGGTGTTGTGGAAATGAAGTTGTAGAGCTCCTCGCGTATGTTCATCTTCAATGCGAAGAAGACATCGCCCCGCGCTATCTCGAGCCAGGCCGAGAGAAGACTCTCTCTCGAATCGAACCGGAGAAGGGAATCCTGTACTCTCTCCCAGCTGTCCGGAGCAGGGGACGAAAGCGATGTGACCGCCACTGATGACGCACCTTCCCTTATTAAAGGATAGCCGTCCCACAGAAACGTCGGCGTGAAGGCCGCACCCGCTCTTATGGATGCGGATGCATGAGAGAGGATAATCAGAATGAAGACGACAAGCGCAAGTTTTCTCTTTCTGCGGAGCATGAGTCAATCTTACTCTGACGTCTTCTCTTTTTCATCCTTTTTCTTCTTGGGGTAGAGGAATCTCTTTATCTTCTGGGTCGGAGTGCGTTCGAAGTCCTCCTCCTGGAGCTGCGCTTCATCGATCTTCGAGTGAGCGGACAGAAGCTCGTTGGCGCTTTTCCTGAGCTTCTGGAGATATTCCCCGGCGTAGCTCTTAGCTTCGTCTGCACTCATCTTCATCTTCTCCATCATCGCTTCGAGATCGAGTCTGATGAGAGCTACGAGGCCGCCCTTACCGGGAACAATGAGACTCTCGAGGACGTAGTCCATGTTGTTGATGATGCTCTCGACTGCCTCGGGGTAGATGTTCTCGCCGTTGGGAGAGAGAATCATCGTCTTCACTCTTCCCCTTATTGCCAGGAAGCCCTCGGGAGAGATGTATCCGAGGTCTCCGGTTCTGAAGTAGCCGTCGGATGTGAAGACCTCGCTGTTCAGGGCATCGTTGTTGTAGTAGCCCTTCATGACATTCGGTCCCTTCACCGCAATCTCGCCCACCCCCTCGCTGTTCTTGTCGAGGAGAATGACTGAGTCGTGCCTCACGATTCTTCCGATGTAACCCAGTCGGTGCTGGCTCTTCTTCGGGCCGGAAGCCGCGATGAGCGGTCCCGTCTCCGTCAGGCCGTAGCCCGGAGCATACGGGAACTTCGCCCTGAAGAGGAACTCCTCGACTTCCGCATCAAGCGGTGCTCCCCCTATTCCGAAGAACTTCATTCTTCCTCCGATCGAGGCCAGGAGCTTGGAGTTTATCGAATGATAGACAAAGAGACGTGTAATGGGATTCTTCATGAGTCTCTTCACCTTCTCGTCCGTCTTCAGTACGGGCTGCACCGCACTTCTGTAGATCTTCTCGATGAGGAGCGGAACGGTGAGGATTATGTGCGGCCTGACGGTTCTGAACGCCTTCATGAGGATTGTAGTCGCAGGCGGCTTACCGAGAAATACTATCTCGGCGCCTCTGAGGAGGCAGAGCAGGTGCGAAATCGTGAATTCATATGCGTGGCTCATGGGGAGAATCGAGAGAACCTTGTCGCCTTTGTTTATCTTCACGTAGGCGTCGGTGCTCTCGTCGGCACAGACAAGGAGATTCTTATGGCTCAGCACTACGCCCTTGCTTCTTCCCGTCGTACCGCTTGTGTAGATGATGGATGCCGTGTCGTCCTCCGCCGGTGTGCTCAGCTTCAGCATGTTGTGATCCGGGCTCTTCTCCTTGAGGGAGATGCCGGGAGACGAAAGGAAGTCGAATCCTTCGGGAATGACGGGAATGTATGAAAGGTCATCCATTCTTATCGTAAGAAGCTTCTCAGCCGGACTGAGTTTCTTATAATGCTTCGTGTTTATGCAGATGGCTGATGCGCCGCTCTGAGCAAGGATTTCTCCCAGCTCGGAGGAGGAGAAATCGGGGAGGATGGGGACTGCGACGGCGCCGGTTATGACAGTGCCGAGATACATTATCATCCAGTGGGGGCAGCTTTCGCCCATGATGGCAACCCTGTCTCCCTTACGGATTCCGGACTTGAGAAGGAATGTGGCAACGCATTCGCTGTACCATCTGAGGTGGCGGTAGCTTATGCCCTTCTCCCTGTCGTCGCCGAAGACGGAGTAGGCCGTGAGAGAGGGAGTACGCGATGTTACGGCATCGAGGAACGACGTGAAGGTGTAGGACGTAAGCGTCTTCATCTTCAGTCCGTCGGCTCTCCTTATGCGTCTGCAGTCACGGTAGGTTATCTTTCTTTCCTTTTCTTTTCTTTCCTTCTTTTTCGACATTTCGGCCCCTTTTGTAAGTAAAGATTAGGAAAACGGGGAGACACCGCCAATAGGGAGATTTCTTCATTTTCCCGACTCTCCGAAAGAATCACTAGACTTCTCAAGAGGATGGAACAATCTAACCATACTGTCAGATAGGATAGTTACAGCTCAGTAGAGGTATCTTTTGATCTTCAGTGTGGGGGTGCGTTCGAATGCTCTCTCCTGCAGTAGTACCTCTCCTATTCTCTGGAAGCGTGAGAGTCTGCTGTTGACTCTGTCGATTACGAGAGCACAGTACCTCTTCGCTTCATCTCCCGCCTCCCCGGCTTTCCTTCCAATCGATTCCGCATAGGAGGAGAGGTCAAGTTTAACCAGGGCAGTAAGAACGCCCGAATGGTTGACAACAAGGCTCTCTTCGACGAACTTCTCACTGTTTATCAGGCTCTCGATGTCCTCGGGATATATGTTCTCGCCGCCGGGGAGAAGAATCATCGTCTTGCTCCTTCCCCTGATTCCGAGAAAGCCCTCTTCGTCCATCGAAACAAGGTCTCCGGTTCTGAAATAACCGTCATCTGTGAATGCATCTGCGTTGAGAGAGGCATCCGAATAGCCCTTCATGACACTGGGGCCCTTCACTACAAGCTCCCCGATTCCGTTTCCGTCGGGAGAGAGAATCCTTACATCCAGCCCTCTCACGATTCTGCCGGTTCTCCCTTTTCTGTGCTGCCGCCTCTTCGGGCCGCAGGATGCAATGAGGGGGCTTGTCTCCGTCAGACCGTAGCCGAGGGCATACGGGAATCCGGCTTCGTAGAGAAACTCCTCCGTCCTTCTTTCAAGCGGAGCTCCCCCGATTCCGAAGAACTTCATTCTTCCGCCGAGTGCGGAGAGAATGCGGGAGGAAATCATGCGGCAGATGATCCTCTTCATGAGGGGAAGGCGGCAGAGCTTCCTTACCCTTTCGTTCTCCAGTACGGGCTTTACAGAGGATGTATATATCTTCTCGATGATGAGAGGAACAGTCATCATCACCTGCGGCCTTACCTTGCGGAGCGCCGGAAGGAGAACCGACGGGGCTGGAGGGAGGCCGAGAACCGTTATGTGGCAGCCGCACATCAGAGGAAGAATATTGCCGAGAGTGAACTCGTAGACGTGGCTCATCGGCAGAATCGAGAGAACGTTCCATCCTCTCTTCACCTTTATGTACGGAACTGACGCTTCGTCTGCCGAGTAGAGAAGGTTCCTGTGCGTCAGAACGACTCCCTTGCTTCTTCCAGTCGTTCCGCTTGTGTATATGAGCGAGGCTTCGTCATCCTCCCCGGGGGCGTTATCGTCGAGGAGTTTTCTGTCAGGCGGGGTGGAGAGGATACTCTCTCCGCTTCCGATTACCGTCATCGTTTCGATATCGAGAGCGGTGATGTTTCTCTTCTTTACCGTCTCCTCGATTCTCCCATAGAGCCTCTTTGTCACGAATACAACCTCCGCTCCGCTTTCGGAGAGGATGTTCGAACTCTCGAATGAGGAGAAGTCCGGGAGAACCGGAACCGCGGTAATCGAGGCATTGACTATCCCAAGGTAGCTCACCATCCACTGAGGGGAGCCCGTGGAGTATATGGCGGCCCGGTGTCCCCGTCCGAGTCCGTGTCCGAGGAGCCAGGCGGAGACCCTCTCGCATCTCTCCCTGAGGCCGGAATACGTTATCGTGCTTCCGTCCCTTCCGTAGAGGGAATAGGCCGGATCCGACGGGTACTTCAGGGCCGTCGTTCTGAGGAGTGAACGGAATGTATATTCTTCTATGAGTATGGGTCTCTGCATCTGTGCCTCGCTTTTATTTTGACACATTTTAGAATTGTGTAAAGCAAAAGGCAAGACTTATTCTGACACTTTTTAATTTTTTGTAAAATATAAACAGCAGAGGGCCCCTTTCGGGGTCCCCTGAATATAAGGAAGCTTTCCTTACTTTACTGTGAATGATACCGGAATGCTCCAAACGTTGCCGTCGCTGTCTGTGGCAGTGAGCGTCGTCTCGTATGTCGATCCGCTCTCACCCTTCACGACGAGAGTGAAGTTCGCTTCGCCCTTGTCTCCCGATGAGAGTGTCCTGTAGCTCTGGTTTGCCGTGAGGACCTTTATGTTGTCTGTCTCCTCGAGAACAAGCCTGAGTCCTTTGATGGATGTGTTTCCGCCGACTGTGAAGGTCGTTGAATACTTCACCTGGGTGTTTGCGGGAACGGCTTCCGTGTAGTACTTGACCTTGCCTTCGTCAATCTGGATGCTCTTCCAGTAAGCCGTGTACGAAGCGCTTTCGCCCTCATCGACAGTGACTGTCTCGTCCTCGACCTCGTTACCTCTGTCGTCGAACCAGCCGACGAAGATGTAGGATGAATCCGGAGCTTCCGGAACGACTACCTCAGCTTCTCCTTCGTCTGTGAAGTAGGAGTAACCCGTAACGGAGTCAGTGAACGAAATACCGGATGTGAGTACAGCATAGAGAACAGTGTCCGTGTACGGCATCTCGATTTCCTCACCCGCAGCGTACAGCACTTCGTCTTCCGTTATGCCCCAGCCTGCGATGATCTGACCGTAATATGATGTGTCTGAAGGAAGCGAGACTGTCTCTCCCGGCTCCTTCACAACTGTCTTTGACCAGGTTCTCACCCTGCCGTTCGACTCATATTTTACGTAGAGTGTGAGCGTCGGATGATAGTACGAGGAATTCTCGTAGAGGAAGGAGGAGAGTTCCTTCTTCTCTTCCTCGTCTGTCGAGTTCACGATCCTCTCTGTGAGAGTTTCAGTTATATCCTTTGTGATTACGGGGTACTCGAGTGCGCTTCTGAGCTCCCTGAGCTCGAGGTATTCACTCACGTCCCTCTTCTCATAGGCCTTTTTTATACTCTCCTCGAGCTTTTCGCTCTGAGTCTCGTACGTTGTCTTTGCTCTCTCATAGCTGCTCTTAATGTCTTCAATGCTTGCAGAGGAGAAATCAAGAGATGAGAACTCAAGCTTTGCTTCACTGACACCGCTGGCAAACAGTGCCGCCGATACTGCTGCAACCAGTACAACAGTGATGATTTTTTTCATTGTGCTCATTTTTTCACCTCGGGAACGAATATAACCCGGAAAATGAAAAATGAAAGAGGCGGCACAGTTTCAACAGATTTCTACACAGTTCTGACAAGAAAGCTATCCGGAGACTTCAAAAACATACAGAAAGCTTCACTTTGTCATCTTTTCCTGCTTGATCTTATGGTCTATGACGTGGCGGGACGCGAGTTCGTTCACTACATCGGAGAGCGGAATACCCGCCTCCACCATCAGTACGAAGAGATGATAGACAAGGTCTGCAATCTCGTACACAGTCTCCTTCCTGTCCTTCTCGGCAGCCGCTATGATGACCTCGGTCGACTCCTCGCCGACCTTCTTGAGAATCTTGTCCAGTCCCTTCTCGAAGAGGTAGGAGGTATAACTGCCTTCCTTCTTCTCAGTCTTCCTTCCCTCTATGAGATTATAGAGGTCGGTAAGGGTGAAGTCGTTCTTCTCTTCATCAATATAAAGAGGATTATGGAAGCAGCTCACATCGCCCTCGTGACACGCAGGGCCTTCCGGATCCACGACAATCTTCAGTGTGTCGTAGTCGCAGTCTGCCGTAATCGAGATCACGTTCTGGAAGTTTCCGCTCGTCTCGCCCTTGAGCCAGAGTTTCTGCCGCGAGCGGGAGAAGAAGCATGTCTTCTTCTTCTCGAGTGTGAGCTGAAGGCTTTCCCTCGACATGTATGCAACCATCAGTACTTCTCTTGTCGTGTTGTCTACGACGACTGCGGGAATCAGTCCGTCAGTGTCGAATTTCAGTTTGTCCATATCGAAAAATGTCATTGTCAAATCCTCACGTTTATTCCGTTTTCCCTGAGTTTTTCCTTGAGGTCCGGGATAAGGACCTCCCTGTAGTGGAAGATCGATGCAGCAAGAGCGGCATCCACCCTGTCATTGTTCCGAAAGAGCGACACGAAATCATCAATGTTCCCGGCGCCTCCGCTTGCTATGAGTGGAACGTCGGTATACTCGCTCACTCTCTTCATGAGCTCCTCGTCGAATCCCTTCCTCACACCGTCCGTGTCAATCGAGTTAACAACGATTTCACCCGCACCCAGCTTCACACCGCGTCTTATCCAGTCGATGGCATCAAGTCCCGTGTCCTCGCGTCCTCCCTTCGAGAAGACGTGGAAGTGTCCGCCGACTCTCTTCGCGTCCACCGAAAGAACGACACACTGTGAGCCGTACTTCACTGCACCCTCTGTGATGAGAAGAGGATTTCTTATCGCCCCGCTGTTGACGCTGACCTTGTCCGCTCCGCTCCTGAGAACCCTCTCGAAATCATCGATCCCGCTTATTCCGCCTCCGACCGTGAGGGGTATGAAGACTTTCTCCGCAGTGCGGGAGAGGATATCACAGAATATTTTCCTGCCGTCGGAGGATGCGGTGATGTCGTAGAAGACAAGTTCGTCCGCACCGTTTTCAGAGTAGTATTCGGCCTCTGTCACGGGATCCGAGACAACTGTGAGAGACGTGAAGTTCACACCCTTCACAACCCTCGAGTCCCTGACGTCGAGACAGGGGATTATACGCTTCGTAATCATTCTTCCTCCTTCAGGACCTCTTCGAGATCAATCTTTCCCTCATAATATGCTTTACCTATTATGACGGAAGAACATCCGCACTTTGCTGCAGCCTTCACATCATCAAGTTCCGAGATGCCGCCGCTTGCCGTTATCTCGAGATTCGTCCGCTCCTTTATTCTCGCATAAAGATCGACCGACGGCCCCGAGAGAGTCCCGTCACGCGATATGTCCGTAACGACTGCGTATCTGAGTCCGATTCTCTCCATCTCCACGAGGGCTTCAATGCCGTCGATAGCCGTGTCCTCCGTCCAGCCGTTCCTGCATGCCATGCCGTTTCTGAGATCGACTCCTGCGACAATGCGCTCACATCCGTACTTTTCCAGTGCCGAGGAAAGGAAACCGTAATCGAGGGCCCTCGTGCCGAGTATGACCCTGTCCACTCCGAGAGAAAGGTAGAACGCGATATCTTCCATTTCCCTGATTCCTCCTCCGATCTCGACGGAAAGCGACGTTTTCTTCACTATCTCTGCGATTACGTCAGAGTTCGTCCTCTTTCTCTCTCTTGCACCGTCGAGGTCGACGACATGAAGGTACTCCGCCCCCTTTTCCTCCATTTCCCTTGCGACAGACAGAGGAGACTCGCTGTATACCGTAAGCTGCGAATAGTCCCCCTTGTAGAGTCTGACCGCACGCGAGGAAAGTATGTCTATTGCAGGATAGATTCTCATTGCCTTATCTCCAGAAACGACTTCAGAATCGAGAGCCCCACGCTTCCGCTCTTTTCGGGATGAAACTGCACACCGTAGACATTGTTCTTCTCCACCGATGCCGTAAGCGGCGCACCGTAGTCCGTGACACTCGATATGTTCTTCAACCCCGTCTTCGCATAATAGGAGTGAACGAAGTAGACACAGTCGCCGTCCTTTGTTTTCCCCAAAAGCGCACTCGGCTTCGTAAGCCTCAGTCTGTTCCATCCTATATGCGGTATTTTATACCCTTCTGGGATTGCTTTTCTTATGCTTACAACGCTTCCTGGGATCAGTCCCAGTCCCGGGTACTCCCCTTCCTCGTATCCTTTGTCAAAAAGAAGCTGCATTCCGAGGCATATTCCGAGAAGAGGTTTTCCGCGTCTTACCTCGTCAAGAAGTTTCTCCTCAAGTCCGCTTTCCTCCAGGGCTTTACGGGCCGGTATGAAAGCCCCGACTCCCGGAAGGATGAGGTGCGAACACCTCTCCCAGTTACTGCTGTCGTGAAGCAGGACGACGTCCTCGCCGAGTGCTCTGAGAGATGAAGTGAGTGAGAAGAGATTGCCCGCTCCGTAATCGATTATCCCCGTCATCAGAGAACCCCCTTGCTCGAGGGAACAGCAGCACTGTTCCTTCCGTCGATCTCTACGGCATCCCTGAGGGCATGTGCAAAGCCCTTGAACACGGCTTCCGCAATATGATGGGAGTTGGTGCCTCTGACGAGGTCTACATGGAGCGTCATTCCCGCGCTTCTGACAAAGGCCGCGAAGAACTCCTCTACAAGCTCCGTATCGAAGGAGCCGATCTTCTCCGAGGGGAATGGACAGTTGAATGAGAGAGTACTCCTACCCGAGAAATCGAGTGCAACCTGTACAAGAGCTTCATCCATCGGAAGAAGGAAGAAGCCGTAGCGTCTTATCCCCTTCTTGTCTCCGAGGGCTTCCTTCACGGCTTCTCCCAGGGCGATGGCACTGTCCTCCACGGAGTGGTGGTAGTCAACGTCGGTGTCACCGCAGCACCTGAGAGTGATGTCGACAAGACTGTGGACCGAGAGAAGTGTCAGCATATGGTTGAAGAAACCGATTCCGGTCTCGATGCTGTTACTTCCTGTTCCGTCAAGGTTCACCGAGAGTGTTATCTCTGTCTCGTTTGTCTTTCTTTTTATTTCAGATTCTCTCATTGATCAGTTCCTCCGTTACAGTGATGAGTCTTTCCATGTCTTCTCTCCGTCCTATCGTGATTCTCGAGAAGGAGGAGATACGCTTCTTATCGAAATGCCTGATGAGGATTCCTCTTTCCTTGAGAAGTCTGTAGAAGGAGTCACCTGGAAAGAGAGGATTTGAGACGAATATGAAATTTGCAGAAGACGGAAGAACAGTAAAACCGAGCGCCTCGAGTTTTCCTGTCGTCCACCCCCTTGTTTCCCTTATCCTTTCAATATTCTCCCATGTACTCTTCTCCTCCTCGAGCTTGCGCTCTGCAACACATAATGTAAATGAGTTTATGTTGTAAGGATTTATGCTTCCTCTCACTCTTTCGATGTCTTCTATCAGCTCCTTCTGTGCGAATGCATAGCCCAGTCTTGCTCCAGCTAGGGAACGCGACTTGCTGAAGGTACGGACAACTACGAGATTTGGGTACTTCCCGATAAGCGGAAGGGCCGTCACATCACCGAAGTCGGCGTAGGCTTCGTCGACGATTACGACTCTGTCCCTGCGGCTTTTCACTATCCTCTCCACGTCGTCGATTCCGAGCGCAATACCCGTGAGGGCATTGGGGTTCGCGATGACCACCGTTCCCGCTTCTCTCGAGAAGGAATCGACATCTATCGTGAAATCGCTTCTTAGGGGAATCTCTACCGTCTCAAGGCCGACGAGGGATGTAAGCGTATTGTAGAAGCTGTAGGTTATGTCGGGAGTGAGGATTTTCGAGCCCCTCGGGCAGAACGCGAGGAATGAAAAGAGGAGCATTTCGTCGCTTCCGTTCGAGAGTGTCACATTCCCGCTATTCACTCCGTAGAGCCGGGCAAGTTTCTTCCTCAGATCTTTCTGCATCGGGTCGGGATAGAGATTGAGAGAGCGCATGTTCCGTGCAGAATCAAGAACGGTACTCTCCGGGAGAGAACAGGGATTCTCGTTCGTATTGAGCTTGATGAACTGAGAAAGATCCTCCGGCTGCTCTCCGGGGGTGTACGGAGAGAGGGATGAAAGGGACGAAGAGAAATACTCACTCATTGTCTGTCCTCCGTGAGAGTGCGCTCCTTGCGTGTGCCTCGAGTCCCTCTTTTCTGGCGAAGTAAGCAATGTCGTCTGCATCCTTCTCGAGGGCATCCTTCGTGTAATAGGTGAACTGGTACTTCTTTATGAAGTCGTCCACTCCCAGGGGAGACGAGAAGCGTGCGAAGCCGAGTGTCGGCAGTGTGTGGTTCGGCCCCGCCATGTAGTCTCCGAGAGCCTCGGGAGTGTATTTTCCGAGGAATACCGAGCCTGCGTTTCTGACACGAGCGAGCTTTCCGAACGGATCGGAGAGGAAGAGCTCGAGGTGCTCGGGTGCAATCTCGTTCGAAAGGTCTATCGCCTCGTCGATAGAAGCGCAGACGATTATCTTTCCGTTGTTCAGAATTGATGCCGATGCGATGTCCCTTCTCGGAAGTGTCTCGAGCTGACGTGAGACTTCTGCACTTACTCTCTCTGCAAGGACAGTGGATGTGCATAAGAGTACGCTCGTGGCGTTCCTGTCGTGCTCGGCCTGTCCCAGAAGATCGGATGCAAGAACAGCGGGATCTGAACCGTCCTCTGCGACAATGAGAATCTCGCTCGGACCTGCAACCATGTCGATTGATACGACAGATGAGACAAGCCTCTTCGCCTCTGCAACGAATATGTTACCGGGGCCTACTATCTTGTCCACACGCTTTATACTCTCCGTGCCGTAGGCAAGTGCCGCAACGGCCTGCGCCCCTCCGATTCTGTATATTGTCCTCACACCCGCAACTGCTGCCGCAGCAAGGACTACCGGGTTGATTCTTCCCTCTTTGTCAGGCGGGGTAACTATCACGATTTCCCGGCATCCGGCAACCATTGCGGGGACTGCGTCCATAAGAACAGTCGAAGGATAGGCAGCGGTTCCGCCCGGGACGTAGAGACCGACCCTCTCGAGGGGAACGATCTTCTCCCCAAGCACTATTCCGTCGTTCTCGCTGATTACATAGCCTTCCCTCTTCTGCCTTCTGTGATAGTCCCATATGCGGCTCTTCGCCTTCTCCAGGACCCTCAGGAATTCCTTATCGACCGCAGAGAGAGCCTCATCGATTTCCTCTTCAGATACCCTGAAGTCCGTTATGTCCGCTCCGTCGAATTTCTTCGTGTACTCTCTCAGGGCCCTGTCTCCGTTTATTCTGACGTCCTCCACGATTTCACGGACGACGGTGAGAGCTCTGTCTGCAGAGTTCTCACGCTTCAGTATTTCCCTTCTGTCAACATCGGAGAGCTTATATATTCTCATTTCTGTTTTCCTCCCTTATCACTGAGGCGATTCTTTCCGTTACGGCCGTGATCTCATCGCGGTGGAAGAAGAACGAAGGCTTACCGGAGACAAGCATTGCAGAGATGTCCATCACGGTGTTCCTGACTTCGAGTCCGTTCTCCCTGAGGGTGGTACCCGTTTCAACTATGTCGACGATGACGTCACTGAGGTGAAGCAGAGGGGCAATCTCAATCGAGCCGTTGAGCTTTATGATGTCTATCTCCCGTCCGAGGGAAAGGTAGTACTCCTTACTCAGCCTCGGGTATTTCGTTGCAACCCTCAGCACCCTGTTTCCGTCGTCTTTCCACTCCGCCGGTGCGGCAACGCAGAGCCGGCATCTTCCCTTTTTGAGATCCAGCAGTTCATAGAGGTCGCTTCCCCTTTCTCTCAGCACATCCGTACCCGCGATTCCGAGATCCGCAACTCCTCTCTCGACATAGACGGGAACATCTGAAGGCTTCACCCAGAAGTATCTGATTCCCTTCTCCGCGTTGACGAACATGAGAGAGCGTGATGAGAAGAGAGACGGATCGACTGAATATCCGCATTTATCGAAGAGGGAGTAGACGCTCTCTCCCAGTCTTCCCTTGGGAAGTGCAACACTTATCATCTCTCCTTCTCCTCCATCTCATCCATGTAGACCGCAAAGCCCACCCCTCTCTTCATTCTGCTGTTCATCCTCCTGAGGAGGAGTGAATACTCTCCTCCCTGAATCACGGGCCTCGAAAGACCTTCCGCATAGCCCTTGAATATGATTCCGTTGTAGTAGCCGAAGGCTCCGAGACACGAGAAGTCGAAGACTGCGTCCGGGACCTCGGCTGTCACTCTCCCGAGTTCAGATACGGCATCGGGGGGAAAATTCTCAGAGGTGAGGAAGGCAATCATCTCCTCATTCGTCTTCTTCCCGTCGAGGAGCTCAAAGAGGAGACGGCAGGGCCTTTCAATGCTCTTCCTCTCTGACGGAAGTCTGACGATATCTTCCGTCTTCCTTCTCTCGACAAGAGAGATGAGCCTCTTTCTGTCCGCTTCTTCCACGCCCTCGAGTGCATAGTTGATTATTCCCATGTGCGATAGTGTAAGAACCGCTTCTCCTGCAACGAGCGAAAGACTCCTTTCTGCAAGAGATGCAACCTCGGCTATCTCCTTCTCCCCCAGGTCTCCCAGGCATTCCAGTCCAGTCTGTTCGATTTCCCGGAAAGAGGAAGAGAAACGAGGAATGCGGTATACCTTCTCGTTGTACATGACCCTCTGAATACCCGCCTCGTCATCTCTGAGCTTTCTGACAATCGAGAGCGTCACATCGCTCTTGAGGGCCATGAGCGTTCCGTCGGCATCCGTGAATGTAATCACTCCGCGTCCCGGAAGGAATTCCCTGTTTCCGGCATATAAGTCGTACTCCTCGGCAGAGCTTACGCGGAACAGTGAGTAGCCGCTCTCCTTCCAGAGCGAGCGGAGCGAGAGAATGAGCTTCTCCTCACCCGTCAGGTAATACTCACTCATCCTTCTCTCCTCCGAGTCTCGCGAGAACGCTCCTGTAGCCGCCGTCTCCGTAGAGGAGGCATCGGTTGACTCTGCTTATCGTGGCACTGGAGACTGTCGTCTCCTCTGTTATCTCCTGGTAGTTCCTGCCGTCCTTCAGAAGCCTTGCGACTTCCAGCCTCTGCGGAAGCTCCCTCAGCTCCTTGATCGTACATATATCCCTGAAGAACCTGTCGCAGTCCTTCTCGTCTTCGAGAGAAAGCACTGCTCTGTAGAACTGTTTCCTGAGACTAGCGGAATTGTCCATATTCACCTCACTTCACCACTTTATCACTTTAATGCGCTAAAGTAAAGAGGAGGGGGAATATTGCATTATGAAGCCGAAAAAACTATCATCGGGTCATGCAGTGGGATAAGGAAGAAGAAAGAAGCAGTCTCTACGGAGTTCTGGCAGCGGCGTATGCCCTGATCCAGTATCTCTGGGCTGTGGCGGTGACGGTCGCATTCAGAAGAATCGGAATCCTGGAGTACGTAACGTCCCCGGAGGGCTACATTCCGCTCTTTTTTGCAAACCTCATTCTCGCTCTCCCGATGGCTCTCGTGTTTCTCGGTTCAAAGCTGCGTTACAGAAGGAACTTCGGAGAGAAGATGGACTACGTCAAGACCGACCGCTATGCGCTGACACTCATCCTTACGACGCTCTACACCCTGATGCTTCCGCTTTCGGCAGTCAGTGTGAATCCCGCGACGACTGGAGCCTATGCATGGTTCTACCATCTCTTCTTCATCGCGTTCTTCGAGGAATTCCTCTACAGGGGCCTTGTCGTACAGTTTATGGAGCAGAGCACCTTCCCGAGGTGGCTTGTCTACATCCTTCCGGCGCTCCTTTACGGGATATATCAGACGGCACTGCCCTTCGGCCGCAGCGGTCTGAGTTCGGATGCACTTATCTCCGCTCTTCCCGACATAATCTTCTCGATACTCTTCCACTACCTTCTTCTTGCTGCGAAGAAGTGGTCGGGAGCAATGTGGCTGCCCGTCATCATCCACGCAATCGCGGACGAAGCGTCATACCTTATCTTCAGACAGTAGAATCCTGTCGGATGTGAGAGCGCTGCCCGAGGCCTCCCTGAATTTCTCCATGAGCCCCTGCACCGTAAGGCTTTTCCTCTCGTCTCCAGAGACATCGGAGATGATTCTTCCCCTGTTCATCATGATAGTGCGGTTACCGTAGTCGAGAGCAGTCTGCATGTTGTGGGTGATCATGAGACACGTGATCCTGTTCTCCCGTACAATATCGTCGGTAATCTTCATTATCTTCTCCGCCGACTGCGGGTCCAGTGCCGCCGTGTGCTCGTCGAGAAGGAGAATGGACGGTGGATTGATTGTTCCCATGAGCAGAGTCAGGGCCTGTCTCTGTCCGCCCGACAGGAGTCCCACCGGCTGCTCCATTCTGTCCTCGAGTCCCATCGAGAGAAGCGACAGCCTCTCACGGAAGGCTTCCCTCTCCTTCTTCGTTATCCTCCCGAGCCATCCGCCCTTACCCGATGCAAGATAGAGGTTCTCCTCTATGCTCATTCCGGGGGCCGTACCCTTCATCGGGTCCTGGAAGAGGCGACCTATTCTCCTGCTCCTCTCGTGAGAGGGCATGAAGGTGATATCCTCCCCGTCGAGAATGATGGAGCCCGAATCGGTAAGGAACGAGCCGCATACTGCATTGAAGAGCGTGGACTTTCCCGCACCGTTCGCGCCGATGATGGGGATGAAGTCGCCGTCGGCAACAGAGAGGGAGACATCATCAAGTGCCTTCTTCTCGAAGGGATTACCCCTGTTGAAGGTCTTGGAAACGTTTCTTATCTCAAGCATTCTTCTTCCTCCTTCCCTCCATCATTCTCCTGTATTCGGGCCCCTTCTTCCTGAAGTAGGGTCCGCTTATCGCGATGATGACGATTACGGACGAGACGAGCTTGAGTGAATACGACGGAAGACGGAACCTCAGTGCTATCGTATATACCAGGCGGAAGATTATCGCACCCAGGACTGCGCCGACAGCCCTCTTTGCAATTGTGCCTCTTCCCATGAATGTCCTTCCGATTAAAAGGGAGGCAAGTGCTATCGTGACCATGCCCGAGCCGGAGTTGACGTTCACGCTCTTCTGGCTGAAGGAGAGCAGCGCCCCCGAGAGCGCGGTGAACGATGAAGATATGCAGAGTCCCACGACTGTCGTGAATGCGGGGTTGATTGAAGACGACGAGACCATCGCGGGATTGTCTCCGGTGGCTCTTATGGCAAGCCCCAGTCGCGTGCGGAGAAAGAGGACAAGAAACACAACCACGAGAGCGACAAAGAGAAGTGCCGTAAGAACCCTGTAGAAGGAAGCAAGGAATGTATTCTCCAGAAGATCCCTGACCAGTGTGAAGACCGTCTCGGTCTTGTTGAGGTTGAGTATGCTCGAGCCTCCCATGAGAGCGATGTTTATGGAGTATAGACCGGTATTCACGATGATACCGCTGAGGAGACTGTCGATTCCCATCTTAGTCTGAAGCAGTGCTGTAACCGCTCCGGAAAGAACACCGGAGAGAAGCGCCGAAAGAAGCGCAAGGTACGGATGTCCCGAAAGGGCCACCGTCGACGCAACGACTGCCCCGAGAGTGAAGCAGCCGTCGGTCGAGAGATCGCATACGTTGAGCATCGAATAGCTCAGGAAGAGCGCAAGTACGGTAAGGGAGTTGATGAGTCCGAGTTCTACCGCGGTGGAGACAAGCTGGATTATCTGGGTCATCTCAGAAGCTCTCTGCAGTATCGATGAACTGTACGGCCGTACAGTAGGGACTGAAGAGAGATGTCATCTCGTCTTCACCGTAGCCGAATGCCGTCATGACCTCGCGGTTGACTGTAGCGGTACCGTTGTCGAAGGTCCTTACACTCAGTTCAGACGGCTTCCTGCCTTCAAAGAGGATTTCTGCTGCCATCTCTGCTGTAACCCGGCCCAGGTTCGCATAGTCGACTCCGTAGCCGAGGAACGCACCGTTGAGTGCGAATGAATCGGCGCCCGTGAAGTGAGGAATACCCGCCTTCATGAACTTTTCATATATTGCAAGCTCTGCTGTCATGACGGTGTTGTCGCTGGGGGTGAATACCGCCTCCACTCCGTCGGCAATGAGAGAATCCGCAGCAAGAAGGATTTCGTCGACGTTCGTACCCGTCTTCCCGATGACTTCGATTCCCCTCTCTGAGAGGATTTCACGTGCACTCCTCAGTGCCGTGACCGAGCTGTCCTGCCCCGCATCGTATAACAGACCGACCTTCTTTATATCACTGTTGAGAGCGAACATGAGATTCATTACCGCGGCAGTGTCGAGATAGTCGCTCGTTCCCGTGATGTTTCCCCCGGGATTTTCGTTTGACTCGACGATTCCGGCAGCCACCGGATCAGAAACAGCCGCAAAGACCACGGGAATCTGATTGTCTTCAGTCTGCGCCTGCATTGCCATAGCGACGGGAGTTGCGATGGCTATCATCACATCCACATCCTCGGCGATGAAGTTCGAGATTATCTGACTCAGGACACTCTGGTCCGCGTTGCAGTTCTCTTCAAGAATCTCAACAGCCACCCCCTTCTCCCTTCCGATTTCCTCAAGTCTGGAAACAATGTTTTCACAGATCTGGTTGAGGGATGCGTCATCGACATAGTTGCAGATTCCGACCCTGACGGAAGAAGAATCACTCTCCTTTGTTCCCAGAGCGCAAACGCAGGATAAAACAGCAGCAAGCATCATAAGCATCATCATTATCTTTTTCATTTTTCAATCTCCTTGATAAGTCTTCTGAAAGATAAGTTAAACAAGCGGCGTTTCACGCCAGAGAAAGAATGATGATGCGAACATGGCTCCGTCTCCCCTGAGATGACAATATTGTTACTGTTTAAAGTAACACTTGTCAACACCATTCCTGAAGAAAATTACTATTTAAAGAAACATCTCCTCTCTCCACAGTCAAAGGATCATATTATTTTACTTTATTGCAGTTCCGGCCCCTTGAGTGTATCATCTTTACAGATTCAACAGGAGAAAACAATGAAAAGACTATTACCCTTGTTTCTGATATTACTCACACTCGTCGCAGTAAGCTGTGACAACTCCACTCCCAAGAAGACGGAGCCGGAAGTAAAGAAGTACACCGTAACATTCGATCCCGATAACGGAGAAAAGACAACAACAGTGGAAGTCGAAAGCGGCAAGACCGTTTCCGCACCCGAAAAAGAGCCAGAAAAGACCGACACTCTCGGATTTGCAGAGTGGCTTACCGCTGATGGTTCCGATTTCGATTTCGATGAAACCCCAGTGACAAAAGACATGACCTTCAAGGCTCACTACTATCAGAAGATGGGAGACGAGCAGAAAGCACAGGCAAATGCGATGATGATTGTTTCCTCTCTTCTCTTCAATGCTGAGAAAATCGATGATGTCGAGGAAGCTACGTGGAAACAGCTTTTTACCTATATGTCAAGATTCCTGGCAGAAGAAGACGGAAGAGCGTATTTCACTCCTGACAACAGTACAGAAAAATACTACATCACTTACGAGGAAGATGATGCAGCAGAAACCAAGTATGCTTTTGTCGGCATAGATACTGATAAAACAACAGCCACCACATTCACCGGCAAGTCCGCACCTTCAACAACTGTCAAAGACGCCTATGACTCCGCTCTCATGATAACGGGTCTTAAAGTTACCGGATACTTCAAAGAAGGAGAAGTAACGGGAGAAGAAGGAGCGAAGACTATAACCGCGAAAGCATCACCCGCATTCTCAAAAAAGGCAGATATAGAGCTTCCATACGCAGTGATAGCTTCGACTTACGTTAAAAGCGGGGAAAACATTGTTCCCTCGATGCTCTCACTGATTACAAAATCTGTTGATGGCAACAAGCCCGTTGCATACATCCAGGTAAATTCAACTGATGGAACAAAGAACTATATAACACAGCTGCTCAGAATAGACACGAACTACTACAAGAATACCTACAAAATCACACCTGAAGCATAAGACGGAGCTGACGGTATCGACTAACTGAAGAGGCAGAGTTCACGCTCTGCCTCTTTTCTTTCACTCTTTTCTTAGCTTCTCTTCCATTATGCCGAGGGCGTCATCGGGGACTTCACCGAAGGAGTAGACGCTGTGGAGCGGACAGCCGGTAATCATACCGAGTGCGGCCTCGCCCTTGAGAACGGTGTTGACATCCGTTCCGTCGAGAGTGGCGATCATGGCCTTTCCGTAGTCACCGAGGGCATCGAGCCTGTTGTGGGCAATCACCTCCCCGATTGTCGTAGCCTCGTCGACTATGAGGGGAAGAGGTTCGGAGTAGAGTTCAATCGGATTCGAAAGGACTATGTCACGTGATGAGAATCCGAGTTCGATTACATATCTTCCCTTCTCCGTGTACCAGGAGTTTATCCTCTCCTCCCAGTATGAGAAGTCACGACGTGTGAGAGTGAATGAAAGCTCTCTGCTTTCTCCGCTTACGAGTTCAACTTTGTCGAATCCCCTGATTTCATGGTACGGCCGGTTCTTTCCGCCTTTTACCTCGGGGCGTATGTAAAGCTGGACTACGGTACTACCCTTCCTCCTTCCGGTATTTGTCAGGGAGACACTGACCGTGTAGACATTTCCGCTCTTCCCGACTCTCATGTTCTCAAGAGAAAACGTGGTATACCCCAGACCGTGACCGAAGGGGAAGAGAACGGGTAGCTTCTTCGTATCGTAATAGCGGTAGCCGACATATATGTCCTCACCGTACACAGTCTCCCTTCCGTCTCCGGGATAGAAGAGATATGAGGGATTATCCTCAAGGCGCAAGGGATATGTTTCACTGAGTCTTCCTCCCGGCTCCCTCTCACCGTATATTATGTCCGCCACGGCTTCTCCGACGGCCTCTCCGGGAAGATTCATCTCAAGCACAGCCTTCGCCTTTCCGATGAAAGGCATTCCGACAGCACTTCCGTTGAAGAGGACGATGACGCAGTTCTCGTTCGTCGCGAGTGCCTTCTCCATGAATTCTATCTGACACAGGGGAAGAGACATGTCGTGTCTGTCGAATCCTTCGCTTTCCCTTGTATCCGGAAGACCTGCGAAAATGAGGACTCTGTCCTTTCCCTTCAGCGCTTCAAGAGCCTCGTATTCTCTCTCTTCATTTCCCGTCTCCCCGTCATCGTTCCATCCGGGGTAATACCTTACTTCACTGTATCTTCCCATCTCCTCCAGGGGATTGGAGACTCTGTACGGGTTGACTCTGCTCGAGCCTCCGCCCTGGAAGCGCGGAACTGACGCAAATGTACCGACGACGACTGTTTCCCCGCCTTTATCGAAAGGAAGAAGATTGCCTTCGTTCTTCAGGAGCACCGCTCCAGATATTGCTATCTCCTTCGCGAGTCTGTGTCCCTTCTCCATATCATACAGAGCGTCATGAGGTGTGTTTTCTCCCCTTTCAATCCATTCCAGGAGTCTTCTCACTGCTCTGTCGAGGACCGCTTCGGAGAGTTTTCCTTCCCTTACCGCCTTCACGATTTCACGGTCTCTGACAGAGCGCGAAGACGGCATCTCGAGTTCGCACCCCGCCTCAAGGGAAAGCACTCTGTCGCACATTGCGCCCCAGTCGGTCATGACTATTCCTCTAAATCCCCATTCTTCTCTCAGCACACTGTTCAGAAGCCGTTCATTCTTGCAGGAGTAGACTCCGTTTATCCTGTTGTAGGAGCACATCACTGTCCAGGGATGAGCCTCCTTCACAGTCATCTCGAACGCGGGGAGGTATATCTCCCTGAGGGCACGCTCAGAGACGCGAACACTCGTGCTCATTCTCATGTATTCCTGGTTGTTCGCCGCAAAATGCTTTACGGATACTCCGACACCATTCTTCTGCACCCCCTTCACGTACTCACTCGAGATTCTTCCCGCGACAAGCGGATCCTCGGAGAGGTATTCGAAGTTACGACCGCAGAGAGGAGTACGCTTTATGTTGACGGCAGGTCCGAGAAGCGTATGCAGTCCCTTCGACGCCGCTTCCTCCCCCAGTTCCTCGCCGAGTCTCTCTGCAAGACGGGGATCGAAGGTCGACGCAAGCGCGGATCCCGTGGGATAGCATACGGCCTCGACGCTTGAGCCGGGGTACGCCGGATCCTCCTTTCTCACGCCGCTCGGGCCGTCTGCGACCATGATTGAATTCAGGGCCAGTCTCTCTATGCTCTTCGTTCTCCAGTTGTCGCTGCCGGAGCAGAGTCCCGCCTTCTCCTCAAGTGTCATATCTCTTATGAGTCTTTCTATATCCACAGTGATGTCCTCCGGAAAGATTGTATACAGAAAAGGGAAGGTGTGTCGAAGAAAAAAGCCGGAGGGAAGACGATTTGTCAGTTTTGGATTATCTTTAAACCATGAAACGAAAGATCATCATAACCTTCGCCGTTCTTCTCGTCCTCATCGGAGGCTGGACGGCATACAGCGAATACGCATATTCAGACGTTCCCTACACAGTGTTCATTGAGGAAAGGGAAAGCGGATCAGTCTCTTCCGTCACTATAAAAAGCGACAGGCTGACCTACACTCTCTCGGAATCGAAGGTAAAATACAGAACCGACAATCCCTCGACTCCGACACTGAAGGAAGAGCTTTTAAAGGAAGGGATAAGCGTGAAGGATGAGACTGGAGACACTCTCGACAGCCTTCTCAACACGCTCATCAACATCATATTCTTCGCCGTCATCATATTCGGTATATACAAACTCATCTCGTATTCTTCGTCCACATTCCGTGTCGTGAGGCACACGGGCGTTCACTTCTCCGACATTGCCGGAATGGAGGAAGAGAAGGAGGAGATCCTCTCTGCCGTGAAGGCACTCGGAAAGGACGGGACTTCAACACGTCCCGTGAAGGGAATAATCCTCGAGGGTCCTCCCGGAAACGGAAAGACTCTCTTTGCCAGGGCTCTTGCAGAGGAATGCGGAGTCAGCTTCATTGCGGCAAAGGGGGCGGACTTCCAGGGGGCGGTGATGGGACTGGGTGCCTTCAAGGTGAAGATGCTATTTTCCAAGGCGGGACGCAGAAAGCCCTGCATCATATTCATAGATGAATTCGATTCCATCGGCGAAAAGAGAAACTATGCGGGAAGCGGAATCGACAAGGAGAACAACCGTATACTGACGACACTCCTGAATGAGATGGACGGCTTTACTCAGTCCTCCCGTATTCTCGTAATCGCGGCAACGAACTCCTTCGAATCCCTCGACAGCGCTCTCATACGCCCCGGGCGCTTCGATCTGAAGTTCACGGTTCCGAACCCCGACGAGAAGACGAGATACGAACTTGTGAAGCTCTACCTCGGAAATACGCCGCTTCTCGACGGCCTCACGGAGAGCACTCTCGTCTCCGCGTTCAACGGTCTGAGTTCTGCAGCCATCGAAGCCGTTCTCAACGAGGCAAGAGCACTCAGTGAGAGAAAGGGAATGAACGGTATCGACAGAAGTGTTCTCACAGAGGCTGCAAGAAAGACGGCACTCAGGCTCAACACAAAGAGATGACAGGAGGGCCCCGCGGCCCTCTTCTCTACATCATATCATGAACAAGCGGATGGAGGCGCTTCTTCGCTTCCTCCTTTCTCTCCTCGATGATTCTTCTGTTCTCCTCGAAGAGGTTCCTTCCGTATGAATCGATGGAGACGATGAGAGGACCGAACTCCCTTACTTCGCATCCCCAGATCATCTCCGACATACTGAGTTCATCCCAGTAGTGCTCCTTTATGGCTGTGACTTCCTCTGCCGCTGTTACCGCACAGCCTGCGGGGAATACACAGTGAATACAGCCGAATTCCCTGCATGCACGCTCGGTATTCTCCTTCATGCCGCCCTTTCCGATGATTACCCTGAGTCCCGTTCTCTTCACGAACTCGTACTCGAATCCTTCCATTCTCATGCTTGTCGTGGGGCCGCAGGCAACCATGTCAAAGCCTCCGTCACCGCGCTTTCTCACTATCGGCCCCGCATGATAGAGAATTCTCCCGGAGAGATTGTACGGAAGTTCCATGTTCTCAACGACGACACGTCTGTGCGCGGAGTCGCGGCAGGTCATGAGGTCGCCCTCAGTGTAGATGATATCTCCGGCATGTACTGTCGCTGTGTCTTCCTTTGTTATCGGGGTAATGAGTACTTTCCTGCCGTTCCTTACTTCAATCATGCTTCGCCTCCGTCATATATCCACCCGGGGTGTGTGTCGCTCGAACAATCAAGATTACTCCCGAATACGATATGTCCCCGCCGGAAGCTCCAGCAGCCGAAGGCTACTGCAACTGCAAGCGTTGCCGGATGCCGAGCAGTGTTGACGATGTTCACGCCCATCACGCTTCTCTCTCCGCCCATTCCCTGAGGTCCTATGTTGAGTGTATTGAGAGCTTCCTCCAGAAGTCTCTCCATCTCTGCAGCCTTTTCATTTGCGTTATGAGACCCCACTCTTCTCATGAGGGCCTTCTTTGCGTTGAGAGCCGCTGTTTCACATGAGGTGCCGACCCCCACTCCGATGAAGAGCGGAGGACAGGCATTGGGGCCGTATAGTGCAACTCTGTCGAGTACGAAGTCGACTATCTGCTCGTAGCCTCCTCCCGGCATCAGAACCTCGGCCTTTCCCGGAAGCGAGCAGCCGCCTCCCGCAGCATAGACGTAGATCTCGCATTCATCTGAATCGGGAACAATGTCCCACCATACTGTCGGAGCCCCGGATGCGATGTTCGTCTTCGTGTTGTACTCTCCGAAGGTCTCGACGGTATTGGGCCTCAGGGGAAGTGTCTCCGTACTTCTCCTCACCGCATTTCTCAACGCTTCTTCAAGCACCCCGAGGGCGGGGAAAGATGAGCCGCACTTTATCCAGAACTGGATGACGCCGGTATCCTGACAGGAGGGACGCGAGAGCTCGTAAGCTTTCCTCTGATTTGTTCTCATGGCCTCATAGAGCGCCTTCTGCAGCGGCCCCTTCTCGCTTCTCTCCAGCTCCTGAAGTTTCTCCCTGACATCGAGGGGAAGAACCTTCTCCGAATAGTTGATGAATGAGGAGACGACTGATGTGAGTCTCTCCGACATTTCCGTTTTAGTCATATAT
>CAVILL010000022.1:0-30231 GCA_963643635.1 Sphaerochaetaceae bacterium
GCTCCTTGAGTATCTGGTCGAGGTAGAGGGCACGGTAGAGGGGGAGATGCATCTTCCCGTCAGTGAAGTCCTTTGCAGATAAACCGGATGAGAGGAATATCTCCGTAAGGGCATCGAGTGACACACCTTCGAGGGAGATGAAGTCTCCGTTTCTGAGACGATGGAACTTTTTCCTGTTCCTGTAGGACTGGAGGATTGCGACAAGCTCCTCGATTGTGAGTCCCTGAAGGTCAAGATTGAAGTTGAGTATGCTGTCGTCCTTCCCGTCGATTTCGACAGATGAATAGAGGCGGGGCATCCTTCTGATTATGTTCCTGTATATTTCGTCGTCCGTGATTACAGTGCCGCTCTTCTTAAGTTTGTCGATTCCCTCGTCGTAGAAGTCGTAGATGTCCTCATCATTGTCCGGGACTGTCCAGAACCCCTCCTGTGTGTACGGACCGCGGAATATATCGTCAAGGAGCTCTGCCGTCTCCCTCTGGAATTCGGGGCAGAGAGAGCTTCTTCTGTCGTTGAAGCTGGCCTGGGACGGCATCAGCTGCTCTGCCTTCCCTCCGTTATAGGAAAACTGTGCGTAGCATGTAATCGTGTCGTTGATGATGCCGAGGTTGAAGACGGCCTCGGGGGGCTTCTTCAGTATTCCCCTGAGCTTCTCCGATGCGTTGTCCTCTATCTTTCCGAATTCTCTGAGAGACGGCAGGACTCTCTGGTAGAATCTGTCGAGGTTGCCCATGCCGACGAGGAAGCTGAAGTGTCCCCTGCTGTCGGCGGCCTGGAGAAACCTGATTGCGGGACCGAGTGCATCCTTGTCCGCTCTGCAGAGTGTCCTTCCCTCAAGCCGGTAGATGCTTTTCCCCGTCGTTATTCCATTTGTGATTTCTCCGCTGACTGTCACCCCCAGTCTCTTACCCCGCACGACTCTGTCGTCGATTCTCATGGAGAATACGGGGGTGATTGTCTCGAAAGAAACTTTCTCGTTCTTTCCGAGGAGAACCGTGGTGTCCTTCATTTCAGAGAAGAAATCGTCGAGTATGCCCGTTATGCTTATTTCGCTGTCGAGAGTGTAATAGCCTTCGCCGTGAACGACGTTGTATGTCTGTGCCTTCCGGACAACAGCGAGGGTCTTCTCCGCACGCGGGGAGAGAGTGACGGAAGCGAAGTCGATTGAGTTTCCGTTGGAGAGTGTGTACTCCTCTCTGTCAGCCACTGCCTCCAGAAGCTTTTCGATATCGCGGACCTTGTAGTATTTCCCGTTCTCGGCTTGAATCCTCAGTGTGAGGGTGTCTACCTCGTCCGAGAGCGTCGGTTCCAGGTCGACGGTATAAGGTTCTTCTCCGGACGTTTTCTTTTTCCGTTCGGGCGTCCTGAAGCTGTTGATTATATCGAGGGCCGTTTCGTCGGAGTGGTCGACATAGTCCCTGTTCTCCTTCAGGAAATCGAAGAGGGAGAGCAGTGCCGCTGTCTTATGTACGCATAGCTCGTATATTCCCGTTGCTCTGTCGGCACGGCTCAGTCCGCATTCCGGACGGAGCCACGTGTCGCCGTCCCAGTAGTCCACATTCGTGCAGTCTATGCTCCGTATCCCGTCTGTGCCGAGAGATACAGTGACCTCCGCAGTCTCGTCTTTTTCATCGTCTGTCACGTGGACTTCATATTCGAGAGTCTTTTCTTTTTCTCCCGGTCCATAATCTTCGTCGTCGGGCACGTAGGTCGAGATGTCGTTTCTTCTCACCTTTCCCGTTCTGAGCATCGACTCGGCTTCTTCCAGTGTCTGCTTTGTCGGCTGGTACTTCTCCAGTGAATCCCCGAAATTGAGGTAGTGGTAACTGCCGTCGTCTTCGAAGACCAGGGGGACGAATTCCTTCTTCTTCCTTTCCGGCTTCTGCTCCTTCAGTATACTCTCTCCGTATTCTTCCTCGATTTCATAGAGCAGGGCTGCGATATGCTTGCAGTAAATGTGTTCGGCCGAATACGGACACGTGCAGAATGGACTCTTCACCTTTCCCTTCTGTATGGTGACGCCGACGTAGTATTCCTCTGTTCCCGTGACGTCGGCCGTGAAATCATTCTCATATCTGTGGAGGTTGCTTACAGCCCCCATTCTGAAATATCTTTCCCCTCTCAGAAGTATTACGTCATCAAAGAGGTACTTCCAGCTGCTCATGCTCCTATCGTATCTGCAAGAGGGGGAGAATTTCTACCGCACATGGAGAATTTTCAGCAATCGTAAGCAGCTGTCTTCAGAGAAGCTGTGGTAACGTGTTCCAGTCTCCTCAGTAAAGATGCTGGTTCCGCCTGCAGACAAAGTTTTTTGATAACCACCTCAGTGTCTGAGATTTTACATTCTTGACTTATTCCCTGGAGCACGTCTAGAATATCTGTTTGAAAACCAACAGAAGAGGTTAAGGGATTGAGAAGGACAGTCATCGTCATACCATTCATTCTGCTACTGCTTTCATCGTGCACGAAGAACACTTCGACAGAATCTGTTTCTTCCGTGGATGTCACACCGGCTTTTCAGACTCCGGTGACGGAGGAGGAGTCTTTTGTGGAAGAGGAGGAGCCTGTCTTTGTGAGAGACGGCGAAGTCATTGTTTCCTCGCGTCTGCTTGAGGGGGAGATGAGCCTTACAAGCGGCCGACGGGGAATAAGGCTCGGATACTCTCTCAGAGTAACGAAGGAAAGCATATCCTTCATACTTCTCGAGAACGGGGAGGAGAGGGACCTTTCGACTGCGGATACTCTCTCGAACAGTTATAGTGTCAGATTCACTACATCGGATGGATCTTATCTTCATACCGGTAATCTGACGAAGGGTGAGAGCGGAACGAGGAACGTCATCTCCGTCGATTCCGTAACAGACGAATTCTGCTCCTCCGGACCCGTCTGCGTGAAGATATACAACGAAAACGGAACCTACATGCTTGGCGATATAGACACTACCGGACTCGACGGACTCTTATACGACTATCCGGGTTTTGCCGCGGTAATCGAAGAGGCCGAAGGAAAAGAGGAAGCGGGGGAGTTTTCCGGGGCACTCTCTCTCGTCAGGGCATACAGGAGCGAACATCCGTACACCTTCGATTACTATGGAGGGGAAGCGTACATCGAGAAGTACCGCGAGAATATGTACCTCGAGGCGGTATCTCTCTACAGGGAGGGAGAGTATGAAGAGGCTGCGGAGCTCATTCTGGAATGCGGCACCGACTACAGGGATCTGAGTATTCTCTATCTCAACTGTGTGAGAGGAGTCGTCGGGGAGTTCCGGTGCGGTGATACGATAGAGTACGGTACGGATGAAAGGGGAAGGAGAATCGAGTGGCTTGTCGTCGCCGTAGCACAGGGAAAGGTTCTGCTTGTGAGTGAGGATATTCTCTTCGACAGCTCCTTCAATGCATATGACTCTTCGACAAGCTGGGAGTCGAGTACTCTCAGAAAGTATCTCAACGACACCTCCGCCTACGGATTCCTCGGTAAGACATTCACACAGAGTGAACTCGATTCGATTCTCGAGTCCGTCGTCGTCAGCGAGGACAGTTCCGTTTACGGTACCTACGCGGGCGAGAACACGGTCGACCGCGTATTCCTCCTCAGCATCAGCGAGCTCACGCAGTTCACGACGAATTCAGACGAGAGAGTTGCATTCCATCACGGGAAGACGCACTTCTGGTGGCTGCGTACACCGGGAGAGGATATGAGCAGGATGACTGTCGTATCTCCAAACGGTCTCGTGTACAGCGGCGGAGTCGATGCCTCGGACTCTCACGGCGTCAGACCCGCCATGTGGGTGAGCCTCTATAAAATCCAGCTCTAAGCGATTTCAGCCGCCTCCGGGCGGTATTTTCATGGCTGAGAACGGTATCTGTCAAAAGAAGTGTTATCACGGTAACAGATGGGCGTTTTTGGCATATCGTATTGACTAAACCTCAAATTCTCTCTATTTTTTTGAGAAAAATCTAAAAACGGAAGGATTTCAACCTTCCGGTGGAGGGACGGTATGAACAGTGTAACGGAATCGGTTTATGAAAGTGTGAAAATGCGGGATCCCGGGGAGGTCGAATTCCAGAGTGCAGTAAGGAACTTCCTCTCGTCGATTGACAGGGTAATCGACAGGTTCCCCGATGTCGTCTATCACAGGGTTCTCGATAGAATGGTCGAGCCCGAGAGAGCTCTCATGTTCCGCGTTCCGTGGGTGAATGACGAGGGCAGACTCGAAATCAACCGCGGCTACCGTGTCCAGATGTCATCAGTTCTCGGCCCGTACAAGGGCGGTCTGAGATTCCATCCCTCCGTCAACCTTTCCATCATGAAGTTCCTGGCCTTCGAGCAGGTATTCAAGAACTGTCTCACATCCCTTCCCATGGGTGGCGGAAAGGGCGGCAGCGATTTCAACCCCAAGGGAAAGAGCGACGGCGAAGTCATGAGATTCTGCCAGTCCTTCATGACCGAGCTCTCGAGACATATCGGACCGGATACCGATGTGCCCGCGGGCGACATCGGAGTCGGAGGAAGGGAAATCGGATTCATGTTCGGTCAGTACAAGCGGCTGAGAAACGAATTCACCGGTGTGCTCACCGGCAAGGGACTCGACTTCGGAGGCTCCCTGATACGCCCCGAGGCTACGGGCTACGGCCTTGTATATCTCTCTGAAGCTGTTCTGAGAGACAGGGGAATGGACATCGAAGGCTCTGTCTCCCTCGTATCGGGATCGGGTAATGTTGCACAGTACACTGTCGAGAAGATAAACGAACTCGGAGGAAAGGTCGTCACGCTCTCCGACTCGAGTGGAATGATATACGACGAAAGCGGAATCTCGAGGGAGAAGCTTGAATATGTGAAATACCTCAAGAACGTCCAGAGGGGAAGGATCGAGGAGTATGCCGAGCGCTACCACGAGGCTCAGTACATTCCGCGTGTATCGGGTACGCCGAACCCGGTATGGAACATAAAGGCCGACTACGCTTTCCCGTGTGCAACGCAGCTCGAGATTCTCTCCGCCGACGCGGAGAACCTCCTCGGAAACGGCGTGAAGTACGTGGGAGAAGGTGCGAACATGCCGCTCAGCGGGGAGGCTGAAAACATCCTGAGGGAGAATGGCGTCGTCGTGGCCCCCAGCAAGGCTGCGAATGCCGGCGGCGTTGCGGTATCGGGACTGGAGATGAGCCAGAACTCGATGAGACTTTCCTGGACGAGAGAGGAGGTGGACATGAGACTGAGGGGAATAATGAAGAACATCTATTCCTCGATAAGCGAAGCTGCATCCCTCTATTCGGACAGGGACAACCTCATCGACGGCGCCAACATCGCATCCTTCATGAAGGTTTCGCGTGCGATGCTTCAGGAAGGCTACGTCTGATATTTATCTTTTCCTTAGTATGGCAGTGTAAAACTGCTGAAAACCGAAATAGAGTGTAACTTTTTGCTTTTCAACGGTTTGATTAACATTTTACAATCTTTTACATCCCCCGTGTTTTTATCGGGGGATGTGTAGTGTAGACTGGTATATTGGAAGACGGATTGAGGAAGAGTCCGCTTCTCCGCAGGAGGAGCAATGAAAAGAGCATGTCTTGTTTTTCTGCTGGTACTTGCAATACCGGTATTCGTTTCTGCATCGGGTTCAAAGGCCGCAGCGGCCGAAGCCGATCCCGATAAGCCATATGCCGGAACGAAGATTACCTGGCTGACGGCTGTTAACGACAATGTCAGCGCAGTCTACGACAACCTCGGGGACACTCCGTGGGCGAAATATGTCATGAAGCAGACGGGAATTGAAATCGAGTTCATCACGTATTATGTCTCCGAAATGGGAGACAGAATCGCGCAGATGAAGGCTCTGGGGTCTCTTCCCGATATCATCGAATACAAGTGGGGTACATACTCAGGCGGCCCGACGGCTGCAATCAGGGACGGGGTTATCATCGACCTCACATCCCTCATGGAGAAGAACGCTCCCAATCTCATGGCTCTCATTGAGGAGAATCCGGAAGTGGACAAGATGATCAGAACAAACGGCGGAAAGTACTACTGCTTTCCGTTCCTCAGAGGCCTTGAGCAGCCGAACATCACACAGTTCTCCTCCTCCTTCGTTCTCCGCCAGGATGTACTGGACGAACTGGGACTCGAGAGACCCGAGACCATCGACGAATGGGAGACTGTTCTCAGAGCGTTCAAGGAGTACGGATTCGAGGAGCCTTTTGTCACGAGGGGAATGTGGCTCATCGACGTATGGAGTCCGGCATACGACAACTGGGGCGACTTCTATGTCGACGACGGAGATGTGAAGAACGGTCTTGTCGAGGATTCAAGATACCTGGTCCTATCGAAGCTGCACCAGTGGTATGAGGAAGGACTCATCGAGAGCGACTGGATGAACTCCGACAAGAAGACGAACGAGAAGGACTTCACCTCGGAAAAGGCCGCTGCAGCCTATGCTCCGATAGGACAGGGACTCGGAAACTACACGACTCTCATGGCGGACAAAGGAATAACCTCCGATGATATAAGAGCGACCGTTCCGGTGACTTCCGTCAAGGGACAGAATGCCTCCTTCAGCAAGATGAACCAGATCTTCGACGACTCAGGTTACTCGGCTTCGATTTCCACGAAGTGCAGAAACGTCGAGGCTGCGATGTGGCTTCTCGACTGGATGTACTCCGAAGAGGGAAATCTATGCTGCAACTACGGTATTCCCGGAGTCACCTACGTCATGAAGGACGGTGTTCCGACATATACCGAAACTGTCACGAAGAATCCCGACATGACGATGGCGACCGCCCTTGCAATCTATACACGCGCTTCCACAAGCGGTGTATGCGTCCAGGACGAGGAGTATATAAGACAGTACTATACTTCGGATAACCAGAAGGAGGCCCTCGAGCTCTCCCTGAGAACCGACATGGCCGAGCATTTCTTCCCTGCGGCCACCGTGAGTGAGGAGAACACGAAGGTCTTCAGCGAAATCATGGCCGACATATCCTCATACTCGGAGGAGATGGAACAGATGTTCATCACCGGCAAGGCAGTGCTCAACGAGACGACCTGGAACAACTACATAAAGAACCTCAGGGATATGGGAATCGAGACGGCACTGGCAATGATGCAGGAAGCCTACGACAGCTACCAGACTCTCTGAAGTCTTCATTTTTCCTGCAGCCGGCGGAAATTCCCGCCGGTTTTGATTTGACCTTTTTCCGTTGAAGAACAGCTTCTGAGGCTGTACGATGAAGACTGGAGACGGAGCTGTGACAATAGAAGAGATAATCAGGCAGAGAACGAGGGAAGTTACCGACACCGGAAAATACCATTCAAGGGAGATCTTCACCCGTGATTCGACACTTCGCAAGATTAAGGCCGCAGAGTACTTCGCTCCGATACTGAAGGAGAAGTTCGGTGGGAAATATCCTTCCCTTGACTGGAATGAAACTGCAGCAGAGCTTTCCGTGCTTTCCGACACGTCTCCCGATGACATTGCCAGAGATACGAAATCCGGCTATGCACTTGCCATATTCATACTTGACAGTGTTCTTTACGGAAATGAAGGAATAGACAATTTCGACAGTCTCAAAAGTCTCATTCCGGGTGATGTCTTTGACAGGAGAATCGACAGAGATGTTTTCGATTTCTTTGAACGCCGGCTCTACGAAGACTGCAGTCATCCTGTTTATCCGGATCCTCTCATAACTGATCTCATGACGCTCATTACCTTCCGCAACTGTGATTATGTGGATTACAGAAAGGAGAAGTCGGGTCTGGGACGATACGCATTCATTGCCGACAGCTATACGACAAGTCTGACGAAACCGCAGAAGTACAGGGAAGGTGAAATAAGGGAAATCTACGAGAAGATCATGGCCATGGTCGGGAAGGAGTTCATTGAGGATGCCGTCGAAGCATACAGGACACTCTTCATCGATCTCATCGGATGTTTTCTGGAAGCTCGTGAGAAAATACAGAAGCAGAACAGAAAATTCGAAGGACAGACTGAATGGCTGGAAACACAGATGAAGGAAAACCGTCAGAAGCTTATGAACGGATATGGTTTTGACCATGATGAGGCTTCTTCTCTGCTCAGACAGCTGGATGAGCTTGAGGACAGGAGGGAGAAGTTCGAGGATTCACGGATGCTTTTTGAAGACAGCTATGCTTCCGGCGACTTTTCCTCCCCCGAACTACTCGACAGATTTACGGAATCCTTCCGGAATGTATCGGTTCCCGACCCCTACAAGGTGATTGCCGGCTTCTTCTTCCTTTTCGAGGAAGGTGATGACTGGGCCTGGCTCACGGGAAGCGCTACCGCCACCTTTGGCTTTGCCGCCAATCTTCTTCCCTGGGTCGATACCGAATGGAGTACTGTGAAGGACGTGGATTACATGAACACACTCTGTGGATCTTACGGATTTCCTGCGTCCTTTCATAAGCCGTTCCTCGATCCGAAGAAACTGCAGTTCTCCGAAAACGACGAGGAAGTAATACTCTCTCCTGCAAAGTTGGTCTATGCCCTTTCCCGCGGTGTCATCCCACGTTACATGGTGGAGCTCCCGTACAGGGACAAGCTGACACAGTTCATGAGCGGTGATGATATAAGAATGCTTGAACTCATGTATGTCTATTCTCTGAAAAGCCCCAACTCGTACTATAACGATGATTCCGTCTGGAAGGCTCTCGATTCTGCAAGGAATGAACTGAGACAGTTGAGAAAGGAACTTGAGGATTCACAAAAGAGCACTTCCGGCCGCGGTGAGGAAATGAAGACTCCGGAAGCAGGAGACAACAGCATCGGAAAGCTCGAAGCCGAGAACAGAAGGCTGGCTATGGAGGTTGAACGTCTCGAAGGACTTCTTTCCGAAAAGAACAGGGCACTCGAGAAGATAAGGAAGGAAAAGGCCGGGAACAACCGCAGATACAGGAACGAGGAAGAGGAACTCTATTCTCTGAGGGAGCTCATCTTCTCGGAGAAGAACGGGGAGAGGGAGGATGAGGAAGATGAAAGGAAAACCTCCACCCGCTCGTGGCCTTACAGAACGAAATCACGCATCGTTCTCGTCGGAGGACATCCGGACTGGATCAACAAGATGAAGGCTCTTCTTCCCGATGTGAGGTTCTACGGCGACAGGGTTCCCCCGAAGGAAGTATTGAAGAATACCGATGTGTTATGGATTCAGACCAAGATATGTCTTTCCCACAGTACATTCTACAAACTTGTCGACTCTGCGAAGAATCTCGATCTGCCGATAAGATATCTTCTGAACTTCGGAATATATACCTCGGCAGAGGCTGTCGCGGTACTGGACGAGAAGGGGATATGACATCTTCCGTAAGGGTAATTCATCTCCTGTAATATGAAATAACCGTACTCTTGTTGACGGAAAAAATACTTCATGTTGCCGGTATGTCTCTTTTATGTTTAATTGAAAGAGTCGGAATACGTCGCTTATAATGCGTGTTCCGGAGTCTTTGTATCGACCGGAGGGACGGAGAATGGACGACTATGTAACGAAATGCAGGAAAGCCGCAGCAATGCTGAAGGCCATCATGGAGAAGCAGAGGGACCTCGGTGTAGGCGTGAAGGACATGAAGGAGTACTCGGAAATCTGCGAGAACGAAGCGGATATCCTGACTGACCTCATCGACCGTCACGGCTTCGACTGGCTCTACTCCAATCCCCTTGAGGTGCTCTCGGCTCTCCCGGGACACGGCGAGAAGGAGAGGAAGATCTCCCGCGCCGTCGTATATGCCCTCATCGCATCTGTCGGCAGGACGGACCGCCATTCTATCAGCACGATACGATGTGAAATCGAGGACCTCTCGCTTTCGAGGGGAATGACGTACTTTCTGGATCTCATATTCTCATCCGTCTGGGAGGAATATTTCCTGAAGGATGCGGAGAAGCGTGAGTGGGGAGGCTGCGAGGTGTTCTCCTACAGGACATGGTCCACGGAGTTCTCCGGAGGAACCGTCTGGACGGGGAAGGACGGAAAGAAGGTTCAGTGCAACTTCACCTGCCTTCTTACATTCAAGGCAGACAACATGGCCGTAATCATGAGTGACTGCGGAACCGACCACTATGCAAGTGCGGATGCAATCGCCGTGAAGTACAGAAAGGGTATCGAGGAGGCCATCGTCGCGGACTTCGTGAAGTGGTGTCAGAAGAGCCCAAGGCCCCCGAAGGCCGAGGATTACGATATCCTGAGAGGCCCCGTGGCACTCCAGTACTACCTTGGAGACCACGGACTCGTGCCCCTCACTGTATCCTTCGATGCGAAGAGCACGGACCTGAACTGAATATACTCTCTTTTTACGTATGGCCTTTTCCCTCATCCGGAAGAGGCCGTTTCTTTCATGCTGCAGTATATTCGATAAGCAATTATATATTATACGGTCATATAGTTGTCTGAAAACAGGCAGAGGATTCTGTTATTCTAGTAACAGTTTTGAGAAAAAAATATTTAAATTTCTGTATTTTTATTCAGAAAGTATTTATTTTCTGTGCTTTACGTGTAATAATCGTGACAATTTCATCAATGCGCAAAAGCATCAAGGAGAGACACTATGAAAAAAACCATCGCTTTACTCATTGTTTTAAGCCTTGTTTTCTCAGTTTTCGCTGCAGGTGCCCAGGAGGCTTCCTCCTCTGTTTCCACAGCTTCTTCTTCCGCTGCCACAGAGAACTTCCACATCGGTATCGTCACCGGTTCTGTTTCACAGAGCGAGGATGACCGCCGCGGTGCCGAGGCTTTCCAGGCTAAGTACGGTGAAGACATGGTCAAGCTTGCGATTTACCCTGACAACTTCACAGAAGAGCTCGAGACGACAATCCAGACAATCGTAAACCTCGCAGACGACCCCCTCATGAAGGCAATCATCGTCAACCAGGCAGTACCCGGAACAGCCGAGGCTTTCAAGCAGATCAAGGAAAAGAGACCCGACATCATCTGCATGGCAGGTGAGGCTCACGAGGATCTTCCCGTCATCGGTGAGGCTGCAGACCTCGTTGCAAACAACGACTTCGTCTCCAGAGGTTACCTCATCATCAGAACAGCTCACGAACTCGGATGCGACACATTCGTTCACATCTCCTTCCCGCGCCACATGGCTTACGAGACAATGTCCCGCCGTGTTGCAATCATGAAGAAGACATGTGAGGAATTCGGCATGAAGTTCGTCCTCGAGACAGCTCCGGACCCGACAACGGACGTAGGTGTTGCAGGCGCTCAGGCTTACATCCTCGAGAAGGTTCCCGAGTGGATCGAGAAGTACGGCACAAAGGCTGCATTCTTCTGCACGAACGATGCTCATACAGAGCCTCTTCTCAAGCAGCTTCTCACATACGGCGGCTACTTCATCGAAGCTGACCTTCCGTCACCTCTCATGGGATACCCCGGAGCTCTCGGACTCGACCTCACAGAGGAAGCCGGCGACTTCGAGAAGATCCTTGCAAAGGTTGAAGCGGCAATCGTCGAACAGGGCGGTGCAGGCAGATTCGGAACATGGGCTTATTCCTACGGCTACACTGTTTCCGCAGGTCTTGCAGAACACGCTTACAACGTCATCACAGGCAAGAGCGAACTCCTCGACATGGATGACCTCGCAGAAGCTTACAAGGTCTACTCCCCCAACGCAAGCTGGAACGGAGCAAACTACACCAACGCTTCCACAGGCGTCAAGCTCGACAACGTCTTCCTTGTCTACCAGGATACCTATGTCATGGGCAAGGACGGAGACAAGTACATGCATTCGACAGAAGTCGAAGTTCCGGACTGGGCTTACACAACAATGTAAGAGTCCCTTCACGGACACTATGGAGGAAGGCCGGAGAGGCCTTCCTTTCTTGAATTCTGAGACGGAGGGAGAAGAGTCTCCTTCGGTCTGAAAATTTAAAAGATGGAGTAAACAATGGATAACAGAGCTCCTTTACTTGAGGTAAGGAACGTCAGCAAGGACTTCTTCGGAAACAAGGTCCTTTCCGACATCAACTTCACCATGGAGAAGGGACAGGTGCTGGGCCTCGTCGGAGAGAACGGCGCGGGAAAGAGCACCCTCATGAAGATTCTCTTCGGGATGGACGTCATCAGGGAAACCGGCGGCTACGGCGGAGACATCGTAATCGACGGGACGACCGTTCACTTCAATACACCGTTCGACGCACTGAAAGCAGGAATCGGGATGGTGCATCAGGAATTCTCACTCATTCCCGGCTTCACCGCTGCCGAGAACATCGTTCTCAACAGGGAACCCGAAAAGCCTTCGTTCGTTGCCAATATTTTCGGGTCGAGACTCAATCACCTCGACAGAAAGGAGATGGACGGAATTGCCCGGGATTCAATCGAGAAGATGGGCGTCCACATCGACAGGAACATGGTCATTTCCGAGATGCCCGTGGGGCACAAGCAGTTCACGGAGATTGCGAGAGAACTGAGTAAGGAGAACATGAAGATTCTCATCCTCGACGAGCCTACAGCCGTTCTTACGGAGAAGGAAGCCGAGGCGCTCCTGGAGTCCATCAGGGGAATTGCCGCAAAGGGGATATCGGTCATCTTCATTACGCACCGCCTTCAGGAGATACTCTCCGTCTGCGACAACGTCCTTGTAATGAGGGACGGCCTCATCGTGAAGAACGTGAAGGCTGCCGATACATCGGTGGGCGAGATTTCCGCATGGATGGTAGGCAGGGGCAAAAGCGAAGAGAAGAAGAGCGAGGAGAAAAAAGAAGAAAAGGCTCTGAGCGGTGAAAACGTTCTTTCCATCTCCCGCTTATGGGTCGACATGCCCGGTGAACTCGTGAGAGACGTCACACTCGATGTGAAGAAGGGCGAGATTCTCGGAATCGGAGGACTCGCGGGGCAGGGCAAGCTCGGAATACCGAACGGAATCATGGGACTCTATGATGCCGGAGGAAAGGTTGTATTCGAGGGTAAGGAGATTCCTCTCAACTCTCCGCGCAGGTGCCTCGACAGTGGCATGGCCTTTGTAAGCGAAGACAGGCGGGGAGTGGGACTTCTTCTCGACGAAACACTCGAGTGGAACATCGCATTCAGTGCGATGCAGGTGAAGGACAAGTTCGTGAAGAAGTATCTCGGAGGCGCGGTGAAGTGGCGTGACGAGAAGGCTATCAACGAAGTCACGGAGAAGTATATAGACGAACTCAAGATCAAGTGCACTTCCTCCAAGCAGAAGGCGAAGGAACTCAGCGGCGGCAACCAGCAGAAGGTGTGTCTGAGCAAGGCATTCGCACTCGAACCGAGGCTTCTCTTTGTCAGTGAACCCACCCGCGGAATCGACGTCGGAGCCAAGGCGCTGGTACTCGATGCTCTCAGAAAGTTCAACAGGGAGAACGGCGTTACCGTCGTCATGATCTCATCCGAGCTCGAGGAACTGAGGAGTGTCTGCGACCGCATCGCAATCGTATCGGGCGGAAAGATTGCCGGAATTCTTCCGTCGTCGTCCCCCAGCGAGGACTTCGGTCTCCTCATGGTGAGCAACGTAAAGTAGGGGGAGGGAATATGAGCGAAACACTTACTGTAAACAATTCATTCAGGAACAGGATGGAGAAGGCTGTCTCTTCCTTCGGACTGCCGAGACTGATAATCGCAGCCTTCCTGCTTGTCCTCTTCATAGCGGCTCCCTTCGTAGGGTCCAACTTCTTCACTCAGATCACGAACACCATCAACCGCTTCAGCTGGAACGCGGTCCTGGTACTCGCAATGGTCCCGATGATCCATTCCGGCTGCGGCCTCAACTTCGGCCTTCCGCTCGGAATCATATCGGGTCTTCTGGGAGCGACCTTGTCAATCGAACTCGGATTCACCGGGGTTGCAAGCTTCTTCATGGCGATTGTTCTCTGTACTCCCTTTGCCCTTGTCTTCGGTGCGGGCTACGGCTGGCTTCTGAACAAGATCAAGGGTGGCGAGATGATGATTGCGACATACGTCGGCTTCTCGGCCGTCTCGTTCATGTGCATGATGTGGCTTCTTCTTCCCTACCACAGCCCGACGATGGTCTGGGGCTATGCAGGAACCGGACTGAGGACCACAATCTCGCTTGAAGGCTTCTACAACGGGGCACTCTCGAACTTCCTCAGAATCGAGATCGGACACTTCTCGTTCCCCACGGGAGCAATCCTCTTCTTTGCCTTCCTGGCATTCCTGATGTGGGCATTCCTTCATACGAAGACTGGAACGGCAATGACTGCAGTCGGCTCGAACCCCGTGTTCGCAAGGGCAAGCGGAATAAACGTGGACAGAATCAGACTGCTCTCCGTCGTCATGTCCACATGGCTGGGTGCAGTCGGAATCCTCGTCTACGAGCAGGGCTTCGGCTGGATACAGCTCTACATGGCTCCGTTCAACATGGCTCTCCCCGCGGTTTCCGCCATCCTCATCGGAGGTGCGACAGTCAACAAGGCCAACATAAAGAACGTCATCATCGGAACCTTCCTCTTCCAGGGAATCGTCACAATGACGCCGACTGTCATCAACAACCTGATGATCATGATCACGGGCGAGGGACTCGATATCTCGGAAGTCATCAGAACAATAGCTTCCAACGGAATGATTCTCTATGCCCTGACAAGAAAGAGTGAGGCAACAAGATGAAGAAAGTACTCAATTTCATAAAGAACAATTCAGTTCCTCTCATGTTCATAATAATATGTGCCGTATGTATTCCGGTATCGGGATTCAGCGTGAGCTTCCTCCTGAGCGAGATAGTCACGCGTATAGCACGTAACTCGTTCCTCATCCTCTCTCTTCTCATCCCGATCATGGCGGGAATGGGACTCAACTTCGGTATGACGCTGGGGGCAATGGCGGGAGAGATCGGACTTATTCTCGTATCCGACTGGAGAATCGCGGGAATACCGGGAATTGTCCTGGCAGCGATTATCTCGATTCCGATTTCAGTATTCCTCGGATGGCTCTGCGGAACGATCATGAACAAGGCAAAGGGCAGGGAGATGATCACCGGCTACATCATGAACTACTTCGTGAACGGTATCTATCAGCTTCTCGTTCTCTTCGGCATGGGCGTCATCATCCCGATCATCCATGACGACATCCTCCTTCCGAGAGGTTACGGCATAAGAAACACAGTGTCGCTGGCAGACATGAGACAGTCTCTCGACAACGCTCTTGCTCTGCGCATCGGCGGCGTCAAGATTCCCGTGCTCACGTTCATCATCATCGCCCTCATGTGTCTCTTCATCGTCTGGTTCAGAAAGACCAAGCTCGGTCAGGACATGAGAGCTGTCGGTCAGGATATGGAAGTCGCAAGAAGTGCGGGGATTGCAGTGGAGAGAACGAGAGTCATCTCGATCATCATCTCCACGGTCTTCGCCGGCTTCGGCATGATCATCTACCTCCAGAACATCGGTAACCTCTCGACATACTCTGCTCATTCACAGATCGGTATGTTCTGTATTGCTGCGCTTCTCGTCGGAGGAGCCAGTGTCGACAAGGCATCAATCGGGAACGTGTTCCTCGGAGTAACTCTCTTCCACCTCATGTTCATCGTTGCTCCAACGACGGGAACGGTAATCACTGGAGACTCGATGATCGGTGAGTATTTCAGGGTGTTCGCATCCTACGGTGTCATCACACTCGCTCTTGCGATGTATGAAAGCAAGAAGAGACGTGTGAAGAGTCAGGGCGGTGCAGCGCTTGCCGCGGCACAGAAAGCGGAAGGTGTGGAGGCATAACATGAAGATCAAGACAAACAGAACATTCTGGTTCAGAGCGGCTGCCATAGCTCTCCTTATCGTGATTGCAGTAATCATGGTCTTCATCGGACGCAAGCACATCGTCTACATCGACAACAAGACCTACGAGTTTTCTGATGAATACGAAGATGAATATGAAGACAGATTCGCTGAGGGTGAAATCAAGGCTCTCTACAAGGTAGAATTCGTCAATCACAACGGAGAGACAAAGAAGCTCTATCAGAGGGAGAGAGGGGAAATCGACCTCATGGGACAGTCTCATACCCTGTCTCTTACTGTAACTGAGAAGAAGGGCGGGGAAGAGGTTGTCCACGTGATAAAGCTCAACATCCCGTTCGGTAAGGACGCGGTTGTCATCAACGTTCCCGCACTTCTGGCGGGCCTCGATCAGAGCTTCTGGATGACGGACTTCGTTTCCCTTGCAACTACGAGTGAGACGACAGAAGTTGAAGAAGTCGATCTCGGGGATGATTTCGGTATCGGGGACGATCTCTGATTATCTGTCAAAAGTTCAGTTCATGCCGTCCGGAAAGGGCGGCATTTTCAATGACCTGCAATTAAAGAACTGGACGATTCCGGTTCCGGATGGTACTCTCTTCAAGAAGACAAAGGAGACTGGAAAGTGAAGCTTCTGATTGATGACGCAGACATAAATGAAATAAGGAGACTCTGTGACTGCTATCCGATTGACGGTGTGACTACAAATCCATCGATTCTCTCGAAGACGGGGAGAAAACCGTACGAGGTTCTTCGTGAAATCAGAGCATTCATCGGAGAGAAGGCAGACCTTCACGTACAGGTTGTTGCAACCGATAAGGAAGGAATCATCAGGGATGCAGAGCGCATTGTCAGTGAGCTGGGTATGGAAACCTATATAAAGATTCCCGCTGTAGGGGAAGGCTTCAGGGCAATGAAAGCTCTGAAGAAAAGCGGTTACAGAATTACGGGGACTGCAGTTTACACACCTCTCCAGGCTTACCTCTCCGCCGGGTGCGGATGCGACTACATTGCGCCCTATGTCAACAGAATCGACAACCTCGGCTATGACGGAGTCGAGACAGTGAAGAAGATGCAGAACATTCTCGAGAACAACGGTTATGAAACCGGAATCCTTGCCGCATCCTTCAAGAACTCCATGCAGGTCCTGTCTCTCTGCGAATACGGCGTTGCTGCCGCTACCTGCGCGCCGAATGTAATCGATGCATTCGTCAGAAGCGCCGAACTCGATGCTGCCGTAGCGGCGTTCACGAAGGACTTCGAGGGCCTCGTTGGAAAGGGTGCTACGATGAGCAGTATCGAATGCTGACTTCTTTTTCGCGGAAAGACAATCACATGATATGCGGGGCATCGTAGTGAGGTGTCCCGTTTTAATTTTCTCTCTTTAGTCTTCCATTCATGGCTCTGCTGAGGAAAAGGCGTCATTTGTAACCCGGGTGTTCTCCGGAAAATCTCTGTCAGCTCTGCCGGAACGTAACCGGCGGATACTTCAGAAAATGTTCGCTTGTTTGTGGAATCGATGCGGATTAATGAATATATATGGCAACTAAGATTCCCACATAGGATTAATAATACCAATTTAATCTTTACCGTTATCTTGTCCCGCCTTTGTTTTCCTCTTGAAGAAACGTCCTCTTTTCTTGAGAATATTGTCATGAAGTATGTTAGGCAGTTTCTCATCATTCTACTTGTTTCGTTTCTCGGGGAAGTTCTCAGGGCTTACATTCCTTTTCCCGTGCCCGCCGGAGTCTACGGGATTGTCATTCTCTTTGTTCTCCTCATGACGGGAATCGTGAAGATTGCGAGCGTCAGGGAAACGGCTTCGTTCCTTGTTTCAGTCATGAGCGTTATGTTCATTCCCTCCGCAGCGGGAGTCATGACACTCGGAGAGCAGGCAGGGAAAATGATTCTTCCCATCGTCCTCGCATGCACCGTTCTGACTTTTCTCGTAATGGGAGTTTCGGGCAAGGTTGCTGATATCCTCATCGGGAGGAAGAAGGATGAATGAACTCTTCTCGTCTTCCGTCTTTTCGGGAGTGCTGCTCTCTCTGGGGACTTTTGAAATCGGTCTTTTTCTGAAGAAGAAGCTGAAGAAGGAGATCTTCAATCCTCTCCTTATTTCCGTAATTCTCGTCATCATCTTCCTTTCGGTATTCAGAATCGACTATGAGGTCTACGAGAAGAGTTCGAGGATTCTTACTCTGCTTCTGACTCCGGCAACGGTATCTCTTGCTGTTCCTCTCTATGAGGAGTTCGGAATTCTGAAGAAGAATCCCGTCGCCATTCTTCTGGGAATACTCTCGGGGGTATTTGCAAGCCTTCTTGGAATATTCCTTCTTTCCCTTGTTTTCTCACTCTCTCACGAGGAATATGTGACTCTGCTTCCGAAGTCGGTGACGACTGCAATCGGGATGCCGCTCAGCGCAGAGTACGGAGGATATTCCTCCATTACTGCATGCGTGATTGTCATAACGGGAATATTCGGAAATATGACTGCATCCTTCGCGATGAAGATATTCCGTATAAAGAACCCGGCAGCGAAGGGCGTTGCCATAGGAACGTCTTCGCATGCAATAGGAACTGCCAAGGCTGTAGAGATGGGTAGTGTGGAAGGAGCGGTATCGAGCCTGTCACTTGTCATTTCGGGGCTGGTGACGATTGTCGTCTTCGGCCTTTTCAGTACTTTCATCTGAGAAAAACTTGGAAATAAAAGACGGTAGAAAGAAGCGCACATTCGATATGTCCGACAGAGACTCCACGGGAAGATTCCTGGCCCTGATTCTACGTCATAACCCGTCTGTCGCGGGTATTACTCTCGATGCTCACGGCTGGGCTGATGCTGATGAACTTATCTCGAAACTCGGTATAACACGCTCATTCCTCGAGGAGATCGTGAGACTCGACAACAAGCAGCGATATACTTTCAGTGATGACGGCACGAAGATCAGAGCAAACCAGGGCCATTCAGTGGATGTCGATGTGGAGCTCGAGGAAGCACTTCCGCCGGATGTGCTCTATCATGGAACGGGGGAGAAGTTCGTCGCATCAATTGATGAGACGGGACTTGTTCCAAAGTCTCGCCTCTATGTCCATCTCTCTTCCGATTACAGCACTGCGGCCTCTGTCGGCGCGAGACACGGCCGTCCTGTAGTCTACACCGTAGACACAAGAAGGATGAGCAAGGACGGTTTCAGCTTCTTCCTCTCGAAGAACGGGGTGTGGCTGACAAAGAGTGTGCCGGTTGAATATCTCAAGAAAAACAGCCCCGGCGAAAGCTGAGGCTGTCCTGAGTCTGTAAAAGTTCCCTCAGTAGTTGTTGTTGAAACCGAATGTGAATGCAACGTAGGGCTGGATTTCGAAGCCGACTCTCCTGAGATCTGTGACTTTGTCGTTGTATCTGCTGCCGTTGTCCTCGTAGAGTCCTGTAGCGAATGTGTAGGCCGCCATGGCACCCACTCTCACGCCGAAGTCACCTTCTGCATCGAGGTTTGCATATACTCCGAGACCTCCGACAAGCTGGCACTCGATCTTCGAGAGTGTGTATCTCTGGTAGATGATGTAGTAAGCGGATTTTGTATCGATTGTGGTTGTCGTGCCGTAGGATGTAGCCCTGTCATACACGAGTCCGATACCGAATCTGAAATCAAGTCCGAGAGTGTTGCTTGCAGGCATTCTTCCGACGAGACCCGTCTGCATGTAGACGGGGAAATCCCTGTATTCGAAATCCTGGCTGACACCGTCGACTGTGCTCTTCACGGGAACCGTGAGACCGAAGTCGATGAAGAAGCCTACATAATTGTTGAGATAGAGGTCGTAGTCGAATGCGACACCTGCTCCGAGGAGTTTGTTGACTGATTTATATCCTCCCGATGTGGATGTCATCTGGCGGTAGTCACCGACAGCTCTTATCGACATAACTTCGTCCGGAAGTGAACCTGCAAAGATGAAAGTGCATGCTGCAAGAAGGATGAGCATGATGATGGAAAATTTCTTCATTGTTTTCTCCTATGGCATGATTTTAAGCATAAAGTACGTCGAAGGGAAGATATAAGTTTTCATTTCCGCTGAGTCATCATTTTCTGCAGTGTATTGTAAGGGAAAAAGATTTGATTTGACAAAGTCCTCCGTTCCTTCAGAATTGTAGAGGAGGTTTGTAATGGTTTTGAAATCGCTTATTGTTGTCATCGGCATTCTTGTCGATGTGTGGTTCATACGGACGGAGTATGCGGGAAAAATGAAGGAGGCTGTCATCCTCAAGGGAGCGGCATCATTCTTCTTCGTTCTTCTTGGATTCGTCTCGTGGCTTGAAGTGAGGAGTACGTTTGCGACCCTGGTTCTTGTCGGGCTTTTCCTCGGCATGCTGGGAGATATCTTCCTCAACATGAGGAATCTGTATACCGGTGGAAAGTCAATGAAGGTGTTCGCTCTCGGAATCCTCTTCTTTCTTTCGGGGCATTTTCTATATATCGCAGCTCTCCTTCATGAGAGTCCGAAAATCGTCTGCAGCGCACTGCTGCTGACGGCGGTACTCTCCGCACTCGCGATTCCCCCGCTCATGAAGAGGGTGACTGCACCGAGCAGGGGATTGAAGGCTTTCGGCTGGGTATATCTTGTCGTCGTAATCGCAATGTTCTCGTCGGCCTTCATGCTTCTCGTCGGAAGCGGCGCAGGGTGCGGAGAGATTGTATTCACAATCGGTGCTCTTCTCTTCGTCGTGAGCGACTTCATCATGATCTACTACAGCTTCGCCAGGAAGATCAGACCGCTGAGGGCCGTTAATCTTCTTTCCTACTACATCGGACAGATTCTCATTGCGCTCACCATCATCCTTATGGTGTGACCACTTGAACCGGAGAGGGGAGAGGGTATAGTATTGCCTTGTGGTTATACCACAGAAAAAAGGAAGGATTTCAATGAAGAAAACAGTCAGGAAGTCATTTATCACTCTGTTCGTCCTGCTTCTCGTCATCTTCAGCTCCATGATTGCAGCCGACAAGATTCAGACGGGAAACGGCAGAATCGAGGTTACCGAGGGATGGATCGAGACAGATATCGGGAATCTGAAGTACAAGCTCTATACTCCCGAAACGGCCACCGCAGATGCGAAGGCGCCCGGCGTACTGCTCCTCCACGGTTACCAGAACGACCATGAGACCTGTGCCATGTACGCGATAGAACTTGCCAGGAGGGGCGCAGTGGTACTCGCTCTCGACGAGTACGGACACGGTGCAACTACTGCAGGCCTCGTCAACCGCGGCTATGTCAACCACAAGGTTACGGTCAACTACGGTGAGGACAGCGAGGCGGCGGGTACATTCAAGGCCATCGGCGGCCAGACGAGATACAAGGTGATGATGAACTTCTCGAACCTCAGCTTCTTCGATAAGCACTATACAACCGACAGTGACGGAAACAGTATGACGGATTCCTCTGCGGGGGGAAACTATGCGTATGCTCTTCTTGCCGCAATGGACAATGTCGACTCCTCGCGTCTTGTAATCTCCGGACACTCGATGGGAACCTGGTCGAGCTGGTCTGTCGCTGCAGAATTCTCCGGTACCGACATCGCCCCCAGAGCCGTTGTCCTTCAGTGCGGTGAGCTTTTCAGAGACTCAGCATACGACTCGGAAGACATAACGTTCAACAATGTTCTTCTCCTGCAGGCGAAGTGGGATGAATTCAGCTACTTCAGAGACTACAGAAGGGTAGTGGACGACTCCCTCCTCAGGAGCGGCCTGAGGACGGAATTCCTCGGCTGCACTGCTGATGAGGCTGCATGGAATACGACATACGGCTCGTTTGCCGACGGAACGGCGAGAAGAATCGAACTGCTGATGACGAATCACAGGCTGACTACACACAACAGCCACGGTCTCAGCGCTGCAATCGACTGGATCGACTCAGCGGTCTCTCTCGATACCTCCCTCGCGAGCACCGACCAGATTGCTTTCTGGAAGGAAATCCTTGTCCTTCTGGCAATGCTCTCTGCAGTCTTCAGTACTCTCCCCCTGATGAACATTCTCCTCGAGACTCCTCTCTTCAGAGGTCTCAGACAGCCTCTCCCGTCAAGGAAGGGAATGAAGAGCAACGGAAAGTGGTGGACAGGTGCGGTCATCACGATGCTGATTGCAGCATCGACGTATCCGTTCATGACGCAGCTCGGACACGGACTGCTGCCGCTGCCGGAGAACATCTTCCGAATGACTGTCGGTAACGGCTTTTTAAGCTGGTATCTCCTTCTCATTCTCATCATGGTCATCATGACGGCGGTAAGTCTCGGAAAGAACAGGAAGAAGGGACTGACGGACCGCTGGCAGAGCATGGGACTTGCTACGGCGGAGAATCCGGACAGAATAGGGTGGGGACTTTTCGGAAGAAGCGTTCTTCTCGTACTCTGTCTTCTTGTCTACATGTATGTGATTCTTCTCATCTGTGAGAAGTGCTTCCTCCTGGATTTCAGATTCATCTGGCCGTTCTTCAGAACGTTTGATGCCGCGAGACTGGGACAGTTCTGCGTATACATTCCCGTATTCGCACTCTTCTTCATTCTCAACAACAGCAAGATCATGGCGTCCTCGCGCTGCAGTGCGACATACACAGAGGGACCGCGCGGCTTCTGGGGCTCATGGTGGAGGAACGCTCTCATGATGGTCGGCGGTATACTTATCATAGTGCTTGTGGAGTACATTCCCTTCTTCCTCAACATCGGACCGGGGGCGGACGTACTATTCGGCTCCACGTTCGGAGGCCCGTTCATGTCGCTTCTGATTCTCTTTGCGCCTCAGGTTATCGTATTCAGCCTCATCGGGACATACGCATACAGAAAGACGGGCTCGGTATATACCGGAGCACTCCTCATTGCTTCAATGGCCTGCTGGATTGTCACCGGCGGTTCGTCGATGATGTGAAATTGTTGAGGCTGCCTTTTCCGGGCAGCCTCCAGTGTTGTCATTTTTCCTCTTCTCCGGAGAATTTCTCCCTGAGGTAGTCCGATGCGTTCCCGAGAAGCTCTGTCATGAGCTCGTCGGCCTTCTTCCCGTCTCTGCTTTCAACAGCCCGGGTCAGTTCGCTGATGAGAGATATGCTTTCCCCGAGTCCCCCCTGATAGCGGAAGTGTTCAGCTATCAGGTTCCGGATCATCTTGCCGAAGCTCTGGAAGACCATGTGGTAGGCGCTGTTGCCGCTTATCTCGGTGATGCAGCGGTGGTATTCGTAGACTGCGTCCACGATTTTTCCGCTCTCGGCGGAGAGGACATCCTCCGTCGCCTTTCTCAGAAGTGCAAGTGTTTCATCCGAGAGGTTGATGCACGCAAGTCTCGTGCACTCCCTTTCGACAAGGATTCTGAATTCCATGAAATCGGAAAACAGATGCGGGTTGGTGAGGGCCTTGTCGCGTTTTATGAGCGCCGAGAGGGTTTCGGGTGTCGCATTTCTGCTGTACTCTGCAACGAACGTTCCCTTTCTAGGGACAATCCGCAGAAATCCCATCCTCTCGAGGTCGAGTACCGCCTGGTTGACAGAGCCTCTGCTTATTCCAGCTTCCTTCGCCATGTCACGCTCGGGTGGAAGCCTGTCCCCGGGCTTGAGGGCGCCCGAGAGTATCTTCGATTCTATTATGTCGACAAAAGCCTTCTTGAGGCTCTTCGATTCACCTTTCTCCATTTCCTTCCTCTTCTTCTCCGTCTTTTTTCTCGTTCTTCACGTCGTTTCTCTGATTGATGTACCCTGCCGCCTTCTCGTGAAGTTTTCTGTGACACTCCCCGGCGCCGTAGACATCCCTCAGCTTTATCGATTCGGTGAGTTTCTCGAGTATCGGGATGACGGAGTTTATCTCGTCGATACTGTTGTAATGGGCTCTTATGAAGCGCCGTATTAGCTTTTCAAAACTCACGAAGAGCATGTAGTAGGCTCCGTTGCCGCTTATCTTCGCCAGATTCCGGTGGTACTGGTAGAAGGCCTCGGGGGCGCTCTGGGCGTCGGAGGCAAGGACTGCAGACGTATACTTTTCCAGGAGGATGCGGTTATCTATATTGAAGTTTATGCAGGCTTCTCTCACGCATTCCTTCTCGACTACGAAGCTCAGCTCCAGAAAATCGGAGAAGAGTCTGGAATCCATGAAGTCGGAATCGTACTTCATGATGGCTGCGACTGTGTCGGGAGTGGCCTTTTCGTTGTAGTGTGCGACGAATGTTCCCTGCCTGGGGACGATTTCGAGGAAACCCGCTCTCTCGAGGTCGAGCACGGCCTGGCTTATGCAGCCCCGGCTTATTCCGTATTTTGCACTGAGCTCCCTTTCCGGAGGCAGCTTCTCCCCCGGCCTGAGAGTACCCGAGAGAATCATATCCCTCAGAATTTCCGTGAATTCTTCCTTGAGACTTCTGTTTCCTTTTCTTTCCATGCAACCGACCCTGTATTATTATCCCGCTGAGAGCGAGAAAAGGCAAGTGTGGTTATGGAAAGCAGAACCACAGTACATTCAATTGATAAATCTGTAATTAATTCTTGTGGTGATAGACATTGTCCTTTAGAATAATTCTGTGGCTAGACCAGTAAACGGAGGAAACATGTCAAAATACGACGTTATCGTTGTCGGCGCCGGAAACGGAGGACTCAGTGCGGCCCTCTGGCTTCAGAAGAGGGGAAAGAAGGTTCTCGTAATCGAGAAGCACAACCTTCCCGGCGGATGTGCGACAAGCTTTGTAAGAGGAAACTACGAGTTCGAGGCTACCCTCCATGAACTCTGTCAGATGGGAACGGGAGAGGGAGAAGGAAAGCGGGGTGCGGTGAGGCAGCTCCTCGAGGACAACTACGGCCTCGACGTCGAGTGGTGCGCAGCCCACGAAAGCTTTGCAGCCGTCGCCACAGACGAAGGCGGTTTCAATGTCTCGATGCCGGCGGGAGTGCAGAACTTCATCGATGCAATGGAGAAGGCCGTTCCGGGCTCGCGTGAGAGCATGACGACTGTCATGGAGCTCGGAAGGATGCTCGTCGACGGAGTCGAGTGGCTCTATGAGCACAACAACGAGCCGGAGGGCCTGGAGAAGGTGAAGATGATGCTGAAGTACTACGACCTCATGTGTCTCGTTCCCATGCCCTGCGAGGAGATGCTGAGAAGAATAGGGGTGCCGGAAAAGGCAAGGAACATCTTCGAAAGCTACTGGACGTATGTCTCGGCGGATTCGACGGAGATGAGCTTTGCGCCCTATACGTTCATGACATACGTATATCTTACGCAGCTTCCATGGTTTGCGAAGAACCGCTCTCACGAGATTTCCCTCGCATTCGATTCAAGAATCCGTGAGGAGGGAGGAGATATCTGGTACAACACGACCGTCGAGAGAATAAACATAGAGAAGGGTGAGGTGAAGGGGGTCACGCTCAGGGACGGCCGCTTCATCGAGTGCCCGTACGTCATCTCGAACCTCATGCCCCATGTCGTCTTCGACAGAATGGTGGATGAGAAGGAAGTACCGCTCTACGACAGGAAGAAGATGAATGCTCAGCGTCTTGCTCAGTCGTGTTTCACTGTCTATCTCGGCCTCGATGCCTCCGCAGAGGAAATAGGGCTGAAGAACTACGACACCTTCATGCGCTACAATCCGAACAACCATGAGCAGTATCTCTCGTCGGGCTCCCTGGAGACTCATAAGGACATAACCTGCACTGTTCTGACGAACGCTCTTCCGGACGCTGCCGGAGAACACAGGGCATTCTTACAGTTCTCGAAGTTCTATACCGGAGACCCCTTCAGGGATGTGAAGAAGGAAGATTACTTCAAGGTGAAGGACAGGATTGCGAGGGAGTGCGTCGAGCGCTACGAGGAGGTCACCGGCTGTGATCTCAGAAGCCACATCGAGGAAATCGTCGTCGCTTCTCCCGTTACTTGGGCGCGGTATCTCGGAACGCCGAACGGCGACGTCTACGGCTATACGCCGGCCGGATGGGACGGAATGTTCCCGCGTGTGCAGTGTGCTCACAGGGAAGATTATACGATAAAGGGCCTGAGGTTCGTCGGCGGACACGGTACCCAGATGGACGGCTACTCGCAGGCTTACCTCTCGGGACAGGAACAGGCAAGATACTTCTTCGAGGAAATGGAAAAGGAGGGAAGGTGAAATGGGCAGAAAATACGGTTATGACAGAAAGGGCCTCAGGGGACTGACTCCGTTTCCGTTCCTGGGGGAAGTCAAGACAAGACTGAAGGCGATAGATGCCGCTCCCGATACGATGCCGCAGTCTGTCTTCTCGGCGAATATCCTGGCAGCTGAACTCCATCCGTCCGTCCAGTACGTGAAGGTGGGAAAGGTTGTCGACCACGGCGGGGCCAGAAGCTTCACTCTTGTTCCTGATGCTGAAAAGGGAACGAAGGAACTGGCGTATTTCAGAGCGGGACAGTATGTGTCGGTTTCTCTCGAAATCGACGGCGCAGTGCTCAGCAAGCCATATACGATTGCTTCCAGTCCGAAGGATGCACTTGATGGAAGCTACACTCTCACTGTGAAGGAGACAAAAAACGGTTTTGCTTCGAAGTACATACTTTCCAACTGGAAGGAAGGGACAGCCGTTAAAATCTCAGGTCCTCTGGGGGAATTCTATCATCAGAGCCTCAGGGATGCGGGGACGGTGGTTGCCGTTGCCGGCGGCAGCGGTATTACTCCCTTCATCTCCATGGCCGGTGCGGTTGCCGACGGAACCGAGGATTTCAATCTGATTATCCTTTACGGTTCGAGGACTGCCGACAGCATTCTCCTGGGCGATAAGCTCGAGAGCATTGCCTCTTCCTCAAAGGGAAGGGTGAAGGTTGTGAACGTTCTCTCGGATGAGGAAAAGGAAGGCTGTGAACACGGTTTCATCTCCGCCGGCATAATCGGGAAGTATGCACCCAAGGGTGAGTATTCCCTCTTCATGTGCGGCCCCGGAGCCCTCTATGACTACGAGAAGGGGGAAGTGGAGAAACTGGGACTGAGGAAGCGTTTTGTCAGGATGGAGCTCTCCGGTGACAGGAGAATATCGGAAAAGGATACTTCGTTCCCGAAGGATAAAACCGACAGGGAATTCAGACTCACAGTCGTCATCAGGGGGGAGAAGAAGGAGATTACCGCTCTTTCCACAGAGCCTCTGCTCTGGGCTGTCGAGAAGGCCGGCATAAAGGCTCCTTCCCACTGCAGAAGCGGGGAGTGCGGCTGGTGTCACTCGAGACTCATAAAGGGCGATGTTTTCGTCCGCGCCGACAACGACGGGAGAAGAGCTGCCGACAGAAAGTTCGGCTGGATTCATCCATGTTCGACCTATCCGCTTTCGGATGTCGAGATGGAGATTTATCCTCCGGAAGACTGAGGGAGCGAAACAGATGAGAGGCGGGGAACCGCCTCTTTTCAGAAATGAAGAAACTCCGGGACAGGTGAGCCCGGGTTACCGTAACGCCGGTACATCGTCTGCTTTCTTTCGATGATCAGTGTCATGAAAAGAGAGGTATGGATGAATGCATGTTCCGGCGTTACTGTCAGGTAAATCAATCAGGAAGGCGACCCGGAGGCCGCCTTCATCTCAATAATATTCACCCGGAACCTCGAGTGTGAGGTCACTTACGGGGAACGATGCACACGGATGTATATATCCGTATTCCCTGTCCGCCCACCGGCGGCCTTCGTTCGATTCGGGAAGGAAAACGGAGCCCGCGAGAAGACGCGATCTGCACCATCCGCATTCGCCGGAGTGACAGCGAGAGGGTGCCTTGATTCCCGCTCTTTCGAGGGCTGTGAGAACTGTCTCGTCGGCAGATGCGCTTATCCTGTATTCCTCCGGCCCCTGCTTCACGGTAATCGAGAAGGTCTTCCCCCTTGCCTCTGCGGGGTATCCCTTTTCATCCCACGGCTTCTTCGTGACATCGATCATCTTGCGTCTGAAGAGACGTCCCGGAAGTCCGAGTTTTCCGATTTCGGGCTTTACGAATCTGTACATCGCCTCGGGACCGCAGAGGAATACCGAGTACTTCCCGTCCTCCGGGGCATACTTTCTTATGATTTCCGCATTGATGAATCCATGCTCGTATCCGTTCTTCTCTTCGTCGGAAAGGATATGGACGACCTTCACCTTCGGGCATTCGACAGCGATTTTTTCCAGTTCGTCCCTGAAGAGAATCACATCCTCGGTTCTTGAGCCGTAGAGAATGGTGAGATTGAAGTCTTCGATTCCGTCACGGATTGCATATGCCATTGACAGGAATGGTGTTATTCCGCTTCCGCCAGCAAGTGCAATGACAGCCTTCTCGTCTCTGATTTCCTCGTAGTAGAACTGTCCGAGCGGGGAGGAGGAGATGACCGTGTCTCCTGTCTTCCACTCCGAAAGAATCTTCTCTGCCGCGAAACCGGAGGGATTGCTTCTCACTGTAATGGAATAGCTGCCCCTGAGTGCGTCAAGGGGAGAAGAAGATATCGAGTAGGCCCTTGTCACGAAGCTCTTATCGAATGCGAGCTTGAGTGACAGATACTGTCCGGCCCTGAAATATGGGAGAGCTTCTCCGTCCTCACTCTTCAGAACATAGGTCTTTGACTGAGCTTCCGGATGATCGATTATTTCTGAGATTACGAGGGAGAGCGTGTCCGGATGGAGATGCTTCGCCTTCGTGTTCATTGCGAATTCTCCCGTGATTTCCTTCGCGGGAGCAGCCTGGATGGCCTTCTCTCTGACCTTTGGCATGTTCTTGAACTTGAGCATGTCGAGTTTTCCGATAAGTCCGACTTTTACGTTTAGTGCCATTATTCTCTACCTCCCATTTCCTTGAGATCCTTCAGGGCATTGAGTGCCATGAGCTGGCCGCAGACCATTGATGCCGAGTAACCGTCGCCTCTGGGACCGGCTGCTCCGATGGGTCTGAGACCCTTTATCGGGTAATCGGACGAAAGCATCATCATTCTCGCCATCATTCCGTCCCAGTCCCTTGTCTCGTAGCCGTAGACGGAGCCTTCGGGTACGTTGAGATAGCGGCAGAACGTATAGGGAGATGCAACCTCCATCTCCTCGATGTGGCCGGAGAGATCTATTCCCGTCTTGTCCTTCAGCGACTTCAGGAACTTCTTCGCTCCTTCGTTCTTGAATTTGAAGTAGTCCTTCTCTTCAAGTGTGTTCCAGTCGGCGGGGGAGGCGAATGTCGTGAAAGAGCATACGCATGTGCCCTCGGGGGAGAATGCGGGATTGACGACGTTGTAACAGAGGAAGATTGAGTAGTCGTTGTACTTCATTCCCTTCATTATATTGGCGTATTCGACGGGGGAATTGCTCGTTCCGGGGAGGAATATCGAGTAATCCCTTATCCCGAGTTCCTCTGCGGATCTGTCGAGACAGAAGTAGGCCGTGTACATCCTTCCTCCGAAGACTCCTCCGCGTGCGGCACTGAGTTTCTTCTCTCTTTCCGGTACCATTTCCTTCGGGACCATCCTGCCCAGGATTATGTCGGGGTTTATGTTTGCAAGGACGTAGTCCGTGTCGATTCTTCCCAGACTGGTCTCGACTCCCGATACCCTGTCTCCAGTGAAGAGGAACTTTTCGGCTCTGCAGTTGAACCAGATTTCTCCTCCCAGCTCCCTCAGCCTCTCCACCATTGCCGTCGACAGCTCGTGTGAGGTGTGTGCCGGCATGTAGGCACCGCGGGAGACGTACTTGTGGACCATTGCAGCATAGTGGATGAATGCCAGATGCTCCATGTCGACTCCGAGATAGGACCAGTAGATTGAAAGAATATCCTGGCAGCGCTGTGGGAGCTTCAGTGCATCGAATACCTTCTTTGTAGAGTATGCACCTGTGCGGAGCATGTTCGGGTATTTTTCCTGAAGGACCTTACTGTCCGCATGTCCCTTTGATGCCGTAATGTACGCAATGCCGTCGAGTACCTCCTGGAAGAGGTCGAAGAGCCGTGTCATCTTTTCTCTGGAACCCGGAACGTACTTCTCCATGGCCTCGATGTAGTTTTCGACGCCGCTGGGCATCGTCACGTCCATTTTTTCCCCGTCCGTGTATTTCGATACGACCCTGTAGCAGTCCGGAATCCTTATCCAGTTGAGCTTCACTCCGAGTGAGTCCAGGATGTTTCTCACGTCTCCGGGATTGTTCTCGGGACCGTAGTCGCAGATCTCGTGAAGCGACGGCTCGATTTCAAAGCGTCCGCGGACAAAGCTTGTAGCGCATCCTCCCGGGAGGTTGTGCTGCTCGATAAGAAGTGTCTTCTTACCCATCTTCTGGCACTGGAGTGCGGCAATGAGTCCCGCATTTCCCGCGCCTACGACAACTACGTCATACTTTGACATGTCTTTTTCCTCTCTTTTGCTGTGGCTATACCACTATCTGAATCAGAGTACTATTGTTTTCATCCGAAAGCAAGAAAATAAAGATAATTTTCTACTGATTGGGCAATTCTTTTAAAAAGATAAAAATGAAATCCCGTAAACTGCGCTTTTCCTCAAACTCTCACATGTGAGAACGGGGAGATTCTCCGGGGGGACCAGACTGAAGAATCAGAACAATCT
>CAVILL010000023.1:0-29990 GCA_963643635.1 Sphaerochaetaceae bacterium
GAGCAGAAGACTCATAATCTTTTGGTCGATGGTTCAAGTCCACCAGGGGGGACTCTAAAAAGGTGCTGTAAAAGGCACCTTTTTACTTTGTCCGTTCCGGGCGGCATCATCGGTTTCTTATAGAAAAATACTGCATTATATATTTTCCTATATATAAAAAATTATGAATATTGGATATACTGCTCCAGAAAACACACTAAGGAGGGCATTGAAACAATGCTTTTCAGAAAGAAAATATCGGCAGTACACGTTCCTCACTGCAAGTCCACCCAGGATATGCATACAGAACGTATCACACCACCGTCATCCGTAACCATCCCCATGAAGATGCATTCGGGTGTTCCGGCAGTCCCCGTCGTCGCAGTCGGTGACCATGTATATATCGGAACACTTATAGCAAAGTGCGGGGAAGGAAGAGTCTCGAGCCCCGTCCATGCTTCCGTCAGCGGCGAAGTAACGGCGGTAAGCGAGAGGGAAATTTCAATTGAGAGTGACGGCAGGATGGAGAAGGATCCTTCTCTCAGGGCTCCGAAGCTCGATTCGCTCGACGACTTCCTCACGGGATGCTGCAACAGCGGCATCGTGGGACTCGGAGGAGCAGCCTATCCTCTGCATGGCAAGTGGGAGGCACTGAGAAAGAACAGAATCGAGACGATTCTCATCAACGGCGCAGAGTGCGAACCCTACTGCACTGCAGACAACCGCACAATGGTCGAAGATGCCGAATGGATAAGGAAGGGAATCGCAATCCTCAGAAAATTCGCTTCCCCGAAGGAATTCGTAATCGGCATCGAGAACAACAAGATGGAGGCGATCAGTCACCTGAGAGAGGTATTCTCCAGTGAGGCCGACGTCAAGGTGATGGAACTCGAGAGCGTCTATCCGCAGGGAGCAAAGCAGGTACTTCTCTGGAATGCCACACACAAGGTCGTGAAGGCCGGCCAGAGACTTGCGTCCCTCGGCGTCATCATCACCAACGTCACGACTCTCAGCAAGATGGCTCAGTACTTCGAGACGGGTCTTCCGCTTGTGGAGAAGACTGTATCCGTCGACGGAAGCGCCGTCAAGAACAGAGGTAACTACATCGTTCCCATCGGAACGAGCTTCGGCTGGGTTCTCGAAGCCGCAGGCGGCTTCAGCGTTCCCCCCGTCAAGGTCATCGACGGCGGTCCGATGATGGGAAAAGCCGTGAAGAGCCTCGACACCCCGGTTGTAAAGGCAACTTCTGCAGTCGTCGCAATGGGCGCAGAGGAAGCAGCGGAGAGAGAGGAAAGCCCCTGCATACACTGCGGAAAGTGCGTCTCGGCATGCCCCCTGAACCTCAATCCGTGGGCTTTCAGCGACGCGCTGGAGGAAGAGGACGAGGAGAAGCGTGAGCTTATACTGAAGAAGACAGACGTCAACACCTGCATGGAATGCGGCTGCTGTGCATTCGTCTGCCCCGCTCACAGACCTCTTGTAGAGAACAACAGGAAAGGCAAGGCTTTCCTCAGAGAAAGGAAGAAATAATGGAAGAATACAAACTCACTGTCACGTCTTCGCCTCATTTCCATGACAGAAACTCGACGAGCCGCATCATGCTCGATGTCATCATCGCACTCATCCCGTCATGCATCGCCGCTGTCGTAATATTCGGCATCAAGGCTCTCGTACTGCTACTGACCTGTGTTCTGACGGCAGTAGTCGCAGAGTCCATCTACGACAGACTCGTCAAGAAGCCGAATACGGTAAAGGACCTTTCCGCAGTCGTTACGGGAATACTCCTGGCACTCAATCTCGGAACAGAGGTCAGCATCTATGAAGCCGTCATCGGAACGGCATTCGCAATCGTCGTCGTCAAGTGTCTCTTCGGAGGACTGGGATGCAACTTTGCAAACCCCGCAATCACGGGAAGAGTATTCATGCTCGAGACGTTCGCAAGCGTCACGACATTCACTTCCCCGAAGGCTGCGGAAATCGTCTCGGGAGCAACTCCTCTCGTCACGCTCGCTTCGGGTGACACATCGGCGCTGCCTTCCCTCGGTGACATGTTCCTCGGCCTCCACGGCGGAACAATAGGAGAGACATGCATCATCGCCCTCGTCATCGGCTGGATATATCTCTCGGCACGCGGCGTCATAAAGTGGTATGTTCCGCTCTCCTACATCCTCACGGTATTCGTACTCTACCTCGTGAAGTCCGGCAGCCCCGTATTCGCTCTCTATGAAATACTCTCGGGAGGACTCTTCCTCGGAGCAATCTTCATGGCTACCGACTACGTCACCACACCCATCACGAACAGGGGGAAGGTCATCTTCTGCGTTCTGGCCGGAATAATCACATTCATAATCCGTGCATTCATGTCGCTTCCGGAGGGAGTATCGTTCTCGATTCTCATCATGAACATATTCACACCGTTCATAGAGAAGCTCACTGCACCCGTACCGCTCGGAGGATCAAGCTATGTCAAATAACCGGAAAGACACCCTCATCATACTGGGTACATTATTAATCAGCATTCTCTTCCTTTTCCTGCTTAACCTCATCACGGGTCCCTTCATCGAGAAGAACAACAGCAAGGCCGAGCTCGAGCCTCTGTATGAAGTCATGGCTGACGCCGACGGCTTCGAGAAGATGGAACTCGAAAACCTGCCCGCCACTGTCACGGAAGTATACAGGGAGACATCGGGTAAGGGTTATGTCCTGAAGTGCTCGACGAACAAGGGCTTCACGGGCAAGGACATCACGCTCCGTGTTGCAATCTCCGCAGATGGAAAGGTAGTCGGAATCGCACTTGACGATTACCCGGAGACGAAGGACTTCGGCTCGGAGTACCCCGGTACCTACATCGGTTCCGATTCGACACTCAGTACAGTTGAAATCGTTGCGGGAGTCACATACTCCTCCACAGCATTCAAGGGTGCAGTCGCAGATGCCTTCACGGCACTCGACAGCAACGGCCTCGTGAAGGCTGCAGAGAAGGAACCGGGACAGGTATACGAGGAGATGCTCACCACAGTCTTCGGAGAGGCACTGAGCCCGAAGGGACTGCTGGTCGCTGAAGACTTCACCTCCTCTGTCAGCGGCGTACAGAACGCAAAGCTTTCTGCAAACAAAGCCGGCGTATGCTACTGGGTTGAGGAGAACGGCGTCAACTACGTCGTCGTCGCCAACAGAAGCGGCCTCACTGCCTACGGCATGGACGGAAAGGTTTCCGACGGTCTGAGTGCGACAGCAGAAGACGCCCTTATGAACGAAGCACTTTCCTCAACCAAGGACGAGACGAAGAAGGATCTCAAGAAGCTGAAGAAACTCGGCTCTCTTACGGAAAACGCAGTCTTCACAGAGCTTTCACTCGAGGGAATCTACTCCTCCGTGACATGTGCCTACTCCGTCGAAGACGAAGGAAAGACGTATTACGCTTTCGCAATGCGCCCTTACGGCTTCGGTAACGAAACGATGGTAATGTACATACTCCTTACAGAGGACGGAAAGATAGCATCCTTCTCCGTCAAGGAGCTGATAATCGAAGCGGATTACTTCTCGGGCTACACGCTCAGTGACAACTACTACTCCTCATTCGAGGGACTCGACTCCTCGTGGAGCGGAGACGAAGCGCTCATCAGCGGAGCCACTCTCTCTACCGATGCGGTAAGAGATGGAATCAACGACGCCTTCGACGCCTTTAAGACAATAAAGGGAGGTAACTGAGCATGACTAAGAAAGAAAGACTAATAACTCTTCTGGCATACGGTGTCGTTCCCGCAATGGCACTCAGCACCACCAGCAGTGCATCGGGACTGGCATTCTACACGTTCCTCACATTCCTGATTACAACCGCGATAGCAACCCCGCTTACCGCGAAGGTCGGAAAGGATTCGAGACTAACGCTCGCCATGATTATCAACATAACAGTGGTGTCAGCATTCACGATGATCTTCCAGGCATTTCTGCCCTCCCTCATCGAAGGAAACGAGATGTACTTCGCAATCACGGGGATAAGCGTGGTCGCACTCTTCGCGTTCAACCATGAAGAAGTGTCCTACAGGACGGCAATGCGCAACACCATAAGCAGGGTCGGCTTCTACGAGTGTGCAATCGAAGCGGGAGCAGTCATCAGGGAGCTCCTGGGAGACGGCGCATTCTGGGGATTCAGAATCGGATTCCTTCAGAAATACCGCATAAGCATACTCTCGAAGCCCTTCGGCGCATTCCTTGTTTATGCAATACTCCTTGCCTGTGCAGACAAGATTCTCAAGGAGGATGATGTACTATGAACTTCAAAACACTACTGTTAATGCTTATCGGCTGTGCTCTTTCATCGAACTACACGCTCGTCAGGTTCTTCAATACGGAAGCTCTCATCTGCAACAGCAGAAGAGCCCTCAGGAGAAACGTGAAATTCACGGCATACCTCTGTCTCGTACTCATCATCTCGATACTCATCATGTGGCCGGTGGAGCTCTACTTCATCTCACAGGGTTCTGGATTCCTGAGAATCCTCATCTACGAGACGATTATTCTCATCGTAGTCAACGTACTCGGCGCCGTCTTCAGAAAGGACTCGGATGACATCTACAACACCGCCCTCTCAAGCGGAGTTCTCGGCACGGCCCTCGTCTTCGAGGAGCAGAAGATGACGTTCCTTCAGACAATCTTCGGGGCGGTGGGAGTATCTCTGGGGTTCCTCCTCGTGACAATCGCACTCGCTGCAGTCAACGAGAAGGTCAGGGACAGGCACGTAGCCCCGCACTTCAGAGGCTTCCCGATCATGCTTGTGTCCATTGCAATCATCAGTCTGACAGTCTACGCATTCTGACGGAAAGCGGAAGCACACATAAGGCCTTCGGACAACCGGAGGCCTTTTCAATACCCGTACGCAAAGTCCCGTATCAGTGATGGACTTCTTCCGTCTTTCCGTAAACAGGAAATGAAATCTCTGTCACCTCGTGTCTGCGAGCCCGTTGTCCGCATCGTAGTCCACAGCCACCGGACACCGGAAAACATCAGCTGCCGGATAAGAAAAAGCCTATTCCTCTTTTCCGAGAAGCATGTTCAACCAGCGGTAGGAAAAGAGCGGACGGACGTCGGTGCTGTACCAGACTCTGAGAGCTGAGAGTGATTGAGGAAGAACGGTTTTCATCCCATCCTCAGTCATGTTCGTGTACCATCTCTCACCTTCTCTTCCGTCCTCCTCTCCCTCTCTGAAGGAGCAGTAGAGGACACCGTTCTTCTTCAGGGCACGGGAGAGTATGGAAAACAGGGACGGAAGATTCTCCCGTCTCTCGTGCAGAAGTGACGCCTGTGCCCAGATGCCGTCATAAACACCGGCCTTGTCGAGGGCGTTGTAATCCATGCAGACGACACTCTGTCCCGTGTAACGTGAAGCAATCATGCAGAGTCCGGGACTGGCGTCGATGGCGTCGACTCTGAAGCCCCGGGAGAGGAAGTACTTCGTGTCTCTGCCGCTGCCGCATCCGCAGTCGAGAATGAGACCACCCGATGGAATGTAAGAGAGAAACTTCTCTGCAGCTTCTTCCACAAGGGCATTCACTGTTTCTCTGCAGTATTCTTCAGCGTTGTCGCTGTAGTATCTCAGGGTTCTGTCGTCCACTCTTACTCCCTGGAGAACACGATTTCAAGCGCGCTGACGACAGCAGAGAGCGAGAGGCGCCCGAGAATGTGTCTGTCACTTTCGAGAATGAGGTCGTCTGAAACGACGAGGCACTCGTCTCCGGCCTTGCCGATGAGGGACGCGGGATCTGCCGTGATGACACCCGCTCTTCCGCCTTCGAGGACGACGTTCGTAAGAAAAGTCATCGCATTCCTGTCGGTTCCAGTGAGGCTGAGAACGATACAGTATTCGAAGAGCTCCGGCTTATCGGGATTGACGGCGACCTTCTTGCCGGGAAAACGTGAGGAGATGACTGACGCAAGAGATTCGGCATATACCTTCTCCTCTTCTCCTGAGGCAATTAGAACAGACGGACTGACTTCGATTCTTCCGACAATGCCGTCGAGAACCGCAGCGTTTCTGCTGTCGAGGGTTCTCGCCATAGTGCCGGCAACGCCGTTACGGAGCTTCGAAAGAGTATCCGGAGTGTCTTCCTTACCGGTTACGACCTCGACGGGAGCGAACTTTATCCCCTTTCCCGCTTCATACCATACCTTGAAATCCCTGAGGCCGTTGAAGCCCAGAGCCTTGCAGAATCTGACGACGGTGGCCCTGCTCACCCCTGCTCCGTCTGCCATGTCGACAATCGACAGATCCTGTATATGGTCCTCGTGCTTCAAGAGGTAATCGAGTACCTTTCTCTCCGTTTCTTTTATCCTGTCCTCTCTGTCTCCGAGCATCTCCATGAGACGGGAGTTCCTCCTGGATGCCATTCCTGTTCCGTCCTTATGGAGAAAAGAATAAGAAAATAATTACTCCGGCGCAAGTTTTAATTCCGGAAAAGTTCTTGCGTTATTTCGAGATACCACTCAATGGTAATATTTTCTCGCGTACAAGCGCAGCCTTCAGGGCCGTTTCGAGAACACTCTCCGTCTCTCCCCCCTTCTCGAGGCGGGAGTACAGAAACTGATAGAAATACGAAAGAGCGTCGTAGTAGCAGAGCGAGTCTATCACCTTCTCCCCGTCGACAGTGAGAGAGAGGCCCCTGAGGTCTGACTCTTCAAGAGAGAGTAGCGTTCCCGCGCCCCGATTCAGCCTTAAGGAGTATTCGCCTTTTCTGCCTCCCGGGATGATTTCCTCCACATCTCCGAAGGCATGGATAAGCACTTCGAGTGCAATCTGCAGCGTCTCCTCCTTCTTCATGTTGATGGACGAAAACTCAAGCGCGAAGGTATGAAACGATGATGGAATACTGTTGATCTGAGGAAGATAGAGATAAGGATCGGCGTAGAATATGTACTCCCCCTCCTCTGCAAGGCGGAGAATATCCTCAGACTCACCGGAGCTGAGAGAGAGCGGAGCCTCAGAGACTGCAATCTTCGAGTACGACGTCACGTAGCGTATAAAAGCGGCATGCTCATCTGTCGGAAGTGCGATGACGACTGCGTCGATTTCATCACGCTCGAGAAGGTATTCGGGGTCTCTGTCGACAAACGGAATGTGGTGTATGCGCCCGAGCTCCACGCCCTTCTTCCTGTTCCCCGGAGCAAGAGAGAGAAGCGAGAAGCCGTCGGAGACGTTTATCTCGTGGGCGTGCCGGGAGGCGGAAAGTCCGTCTCCGACAATGCCCGTGACAATCTTATTCATCGACAATGTCCAGTACGTCGAGAATCGTCTCGTAAAGGTAGGCTTTTACCGTCTCCTCGTCCATGGAGAGCGTGTAGCGCCCGATTGTCTCGCTTGTTCCGCCTCCGTGGAGGGTGACCTGCGGCTCCATGAGATGGCCCTTCGTCCCATAGTCTTCCTGGAGGGACTTGAGGGAAACTCCGAGCATTGCCGCAAGAGCCCTGAGGTCCTCGCGCTCGATGGATGCGGCACATATGTACTTCCCGGCTCTGAGTGCGGCAACTGCATAGGGAAGGACGAAGATGCTGTTGAAGCCGATGGGCTCGGCAGAGCGGAGGAATCTTATCTCGACTCCTTCGACAGTCTTCGTTTCCACAACACCCTTACAGGGGTTGGGAATGTTCGAATTGATTGATGCGGTCAGAATTTCGTCTGTGTCCTTATCGAGCAGCATATATACCTCTTATAGAATGTCACCGAGGGTTCTGCCCTCGAGTGAGGAAAGTCCCGCTTTCCTGAAGAGTGCGAGTGACGGCGATGCGTCGTCGGGGGTATCTCCCGAGAAGAGTGAAGAAACAACATCGGAAAGCATTATCTTCTCCGCCGGTCGGGGCAGAATGTAGGAGGACGAGGAAAGCTGACTGACAAGCCCCGCATTCTCGAGTGTGCGGATGTAGTTGATGGTCCTCAGGTACGTCACCCGTGCCCTCGAAGCAAGCACCATCGCGGCTATTCCCCCTTCGCCCTTCTCGAAGCTTCTCGCAACTTCCACGAGAACCTTCAGTGCCTCGTTCATCTCCTTCTCGGGAGTCATTGCATGTTCCCTGTCCTCGTTCTTCTCCGGTCTGAACTGGTAGATGAAGGTGACCTCGGCCATGAGTATTATAATGCACCAGACGACGTAGAAGTAGATGAGCACGAGAAGAATCGAGGCAAGGGAACCGTAGATCACCGAGAGCTTCACACTCGAAATGATGAGCCGGGTGAATATCTGGTAGAAGATGCTCATCACCACCGTCCCGAGGACGGAGCCCGCAAGGGCTGCGGAAAGCTTCACCCTGACGTTGGGTACAAAATAGAGGAGGAAGAAGAATATGAAGAAGATGAGGGCGTACTGTCCTCCCTCCTTCATCACGAGCTGGAAGAAACCCAGCGGCGTTGAAACTCCTATCGTCTTATAGAGGTCCTCTCTTATTGACTGTGAAAGAGAGAGTGAGAGAGCGATGAATACGGTGAGAACGATTATGAATATGATTATCTTGCCGTATCTTCTTATTCCGCCGCGGCTGTGACGGGTACGGAATATGTTGTTGATTATTCCGTCAATCCGGACTGCGAGCAGAGAGCCCGAGATTATGAAGGTTATGAGGCCGAAGATTCCGAGCGACATCGCGTTTCTGCTGAAGAGCGTGAGCTTCTCCATGACGAACGTGCCCTCGGCTTCCCCGAAGGTGTCTATGAGCCAGTCCGTAAGGACAGAGGAGAAGCTCTCGAGTCCGCCCAGGGCCGAGAGGAATGCCGAAAGGAAGGTTATGCACGGCACGATTGCGATGAGCGTCGAATAAACCATGCCGGAAGCGAGAATCGTGAGGTTGTCGCTCCCGATTCTCCCGATTGCCTTCCCCACAACGCGGAAGTAGTCCCTGAGCCACTTCCATGCTCTTCTGAATGTGCCCTTTTTCCGGGCCATCAGATGAATTCCTCATAGAAGGCGGCAACGTCTGCCATTACCTCACGCCTCATGTCGTCATTGAGTATTTCGTGTCTTCCGTCCTTGTAAAGCTTGAGCCGCACATCCTCGATTCCCGCATCCTTATAGAGATTGGAAGCCTTGATGACACCCTTGGAGTAGTTGCCCACGGGGTCCATCTCTCCCGAGAGGAAGAGAATCGGAAGGTCCTTTCTGACTCTGGCGATGAGCTCTCTGTTATTCGCTGTCTCGAGTCCCTCGATGAGGTCCGCATAGAAGGAAGACGAACAGATGAATCCGCAGTCGGGATCGTTCTCGTATTTCTTCACTTCACTCCTGTCCGAGCTGAGCCAGCAGTATATTCCCTCGTTCCTGTGGTCGAATTTCTTCAGGTACGAGCCGAAGGCGAGGTTGTTGAGAAATTCATCCTTATGCTTCGAGCCGTATTTCTTACAACGCCTCAGGGCGATTGCGCGTCCGACAGTGCTTACGATTCCCTTGCTCGCGCCGGTACCCATGATCACCGCCGCGCGGTAATCTGCGCCGTGGAGCGCAATGTTCGTGCGTGTTAAAAAGGAGCCCATCGAGTGACCGAAGATGAAGTGTGGTACGCCGGGGTATTCCTTCATGATGACTTCGTCGAGTTCATGGGAATCGGTGCAGATTCTCGTCCAGCCGTCCTTTTCCGCAAACCATCCCGTCTCGCCCTTGTTCCTCTTCGTCTTACCGTGTCCCCTGTGGTCCTGACAGTAGACGGTGAAGCCTCTCGAGTTGAGAAACCTCGCAAAGGAATCGTAACGAAGGCTGTGCTCTGCCATGCCGTGGTTGATGTGGATTGTCGCCCTTGTCTTATTCGAAATCCATACCCTGTAGAAAATCTCTCTGCCGTCGTCGGCTGTAAGCCATCTCTCTTCCATATCTTGCTCCTGAAAAGAGTATAGCAGTAAATGTGAAAAAAGGACTATCCTAATTTCATGGAAAGAAACACTCTTGTATTCTCCGATGTCCACGGCGACAGGGACGCGATGGCGAGGCTGAGGGAAGCCGCGAAGCATTTCTCGTCAGAGAGGATGATATCTGGCGGGGACCTATGTCCCGATCCGTACGATCCCGTCTTCGCTTCCATCGAAGGCGCAAGAGGGAACTGCGACCGTTTCTACGAATACGGCTCACTGCCCTTCCCGCCTCTTCAGTACAGGACGGAGCTTTACTCGAAGAGAATACTCGTGACACACGGTCACCTCCCCTTCGAGATACCAGATGACATAGATATTCTCATCACCGGCCATACCCATGTGCCGGTTCTCGAGAAGAAAGGAAATCTCTACTTTCTCAATCCGGGGTCGGCGTCGCTTCCACGCTCCTCGGAGGGCGCAACATTCGCACTCCTCTCTCCTTCGGATCTGACGCTTTTCTCCCTTCTCGACTTCAGCGAGATAAGAAGCCTGAGCTTTTCCGATTCATAACAGTCCTGAAGCTTCTTCAGGGGAACAGTTGCTGCATCGAATGCGGATTCACTCTGCATGGTGAAGCATGAAGGAACCGGATGCCACCCGGGATTGATCTTCTCCAGTATTTCGAAGCCCAGAGGAAGAAGTGTGCTTCCCTTGATTCCGAATGCTGTGAAGCGCCTCAGGAAGAAGCGTGCGAAGAAGGGGTTACGGTACGCAAGCTGCGGAACCTTCGCCCAGTAGAGCGAACTCTCGATTCCCGCAGGATACCCCAGAGCAATGAGCGCCAGCGAATAGACAGTCTCGTAGAGAGCGAATACCGCCGCCGTTTCTGCCGATACGGGTTTCTCCGGGAAATAAAGTGTTGCCGGAAGAACAAGGTCGAGTCCCTGTGAAAGCACTACAGCCTCAGTGAATGCCCCCCTCAGATCGAAGAGCACCGGTCTGTGGTCATAACCCTGTACTGCTCCGGGGAGACTCACGAGTCCCTTCGGAAGAACGGAGCCCGTTCCCAGCCGCGATACGAAGGCCGTGATTGAATCCACCGTTACATCCCTGAGCTGATAGAGCGCTCTCTCCTCCGGGGAGAGTGAGATGATATGGCTGATTATCGCACCGGTTGTGGGAACTTCGAGTCCCGCCGAGACGACTGCGTTGTATATCTTCAGGATATTCGTCGGATCGAAGAAGCCGATGTTCGGTCCGAGCATCAGGAGGTCCTCCCACCCCGGAAGTGCCGCACCGGTACGGGTACGCCTCCTGCATGCGAGAACACAGCCCGGACAGCCGTCGGGATAGTTACCGAACTTCTCTGCCATGGACCTTCCGTCCATGTTCCACACCCTCGGGTCGAAGCGGTCGGAGTAGTTGTTTATCGGAGTCCACCCGAGCTTGAGGGAATACGGGATTACCGCATATTCACCGTAGGAGTGGATCATGCGGGAGAACGGAGTATTGTCGGAAGACCTGCGGTCGGTATCACCGGCCTGGACCGTTTCGGGGAACGACGACATGACGATTCCCTTGAGGTTGTGTGAGAAGAATGCGTGCCCCAGCCCCGTTCCGCCTATATTCCTTCCCCTGTACTGCAAGGAGCCGAACCAGACCCCCTTGTCGGCGGCAACACCGGTCGAGAGACACACTTCACTCATTGACGATACGACACTCTCGAACGAGAGCGAGCTCTCCGCTCTCATGTTCTCGATTGGAAGGATTTCCCTCTTCGACGGCGTCAGCGTCACGTACTTGAGCTTGTCCGCACGTCCCGTGATCACGATGGCCGCAATGCCGAGCCGGAGCAGCGAATACCCGTGTCCCGTACTCAATACCGATATTTCAGTCTTATCTGTTATCTCGGAGTGATAGACTATGTTCCAGCTCCTGACAGAGCCGTCGTTCTTCCCGTCGGGATTGACGCTCCCGATTACGAGTGATTCCGGACCGTACTCGGAGAAGAGCGAAAGAGCGCACCTGAGTCCGTAGTACTCCCCCTTCCACTCCTTTTCTTCAACAGTACCATTCTTGAGATCCAGAACCAATACAATCATAGTAGCGATTATACAGCCTTTTGTTCACTTGGACCATACGTCATACCGGTACGGCATCAGCGTACAGCCCGTACTGTCATCTATCTGCCATTCGTCTTATCAGATATGTCTTTACTTCGAAAGCATGGAAATCGAAGGAAGTATGCTCTTCCGGCTCCTCAAGCATATTCGTTTCCATGAGAGTTGAAGTATCAAGACACTTCGAGAAGCTCATCTCGGCATTACCCGGTATTCCCATATTCTCCACGACTCTGAAGCATATGCTTTCCCCGTCTTCCGCAATCTTGACAGTCTCAAGAGAGAAATGACCGGGAGTTACGCTGATCAGCGGGATGTGTCTGGAAGACCTGACAAGAGGATTGTTAATCAGCTCGGCCTTTGCCATGACATCATGGAGGTTCTCGCCGCCGAAGTATATCGAATATGTGAACACATGCCTTCCCATGTCGGCATTTCCGTCAGGAGCCTTGGGAGCCCGGAGAAGCGAAATGCTGAGAACACCGTCCTTCGCCGAGAAACCGTATTTGCTGTCACTCATCAGGGCGATTATAGTCTCTGTATCACTGACGGAGACATAACTGAGAGCAGGAGATTCGAACTGAGCCCTTTCCGTCTGATTATTCCAGGTAGTCGGCCTCTTTATGTAGCCGAAGGGGATATCGTAGACAGCCTCCTTCGCTCTGATGTCAACGGGGAACTCTGAACGCAGAATCTTATGCTCCTCATGCCAGTCAATCTCGGTCACGAAGTCGATTCTGCCTTCATTTCTGTAGACGACAGAAGTCTGCTTTATTGTGGATTTCTCTCCTATCCTTCCACTGCGCACATTTGAAACAAATGGAAGCGGGAGCTCTTCAAGGTTGTCTATTGTATCCTTCTCGACATCCCAGGCATCCCACCAGAGAGGAACATCCTCTCCGAAGAGAAGAGTATTCCATTTCCCGCCCTTCACGAGCTCTCTGCCTTTATAAACCACGCTTGATATCGTCCCGTCTTCGTCGAAGCCGACAGTTCCCCATCCGGTTTCGACTCTTCTGCCGTCAGAGACTGTAAAATCGGCCGCCTCGGGATTTCCGGTCGAATACGGAGCGATTCCGTACTGCGGACAGGGAGTCAGGTTCATAAAACTCCTGCCGTCGCCTGCAAGACGCTTTTCAATATCCTCCAGCCTCTTCTCTGCCTCGGCATAGAACGCATTGGTTTCCTCGTATACGCAGCCGACACAGGAGCCGGGAAGAATGTCGTGGAACTGATAGATGACGGTCCGGTTCCAGAATTCCCCGAGTTCGATAAGATAGGAATTAAGCTCATCCTCATCGATTCTTCCTTCCGCCCAGCAGAGAGCAAGAAGATAATCCACGTTATGAAGAAGCGTTGAGACTCTTCTGTACCCCTTCTTCATCTCTGTCTGCGTGGTGTAGGTTCCGCGATGGAGTTCGAAATAGAGTTCACCGTCATATACCGGAAGATTTCTCGCAGACGCAAAAACACTTTTCAGCGCTTCGCTTGTCGTCGTCCAGTAGGTCTTCGGGCAGCCCTCGGTGTCACCGAGCCTCCTGATGAGCTCAAGGTCGTCACGTCTGACACCGCCTCCGCCGTCACCTTCGCCGATGGTTCTGAAGAGTCTGTCCTGCACATCCTTGTGCTGGACCTTGTCCCACATCGCCTTTATCTGCACGGGGCTGTTGGTTCCTTCGTACCCGCCCTGAATCATCGAAGTCTTTATCTCCGTTCCGTCGATTCCCCTCCAGGAGAAGATGTCATACGGAAAACGGGTCGTATCATTCCAGCCGATTTTCGACGTCACGAAGTATTCGACACCACACCCCTTCAGAATCTGCGGAAGGTTTCCGTTGTAGCCGAAGGAATCGGGAAGGATATACGTGTCCCCCCTGTAACCGGGGAAGAGTTTCTCTGTCAGTTTCCGGCCGTAAAGCAGGTTCCTGATAAGTCCCTCTCCCGTACTCAGCATACCGTCCGCCTCGATGAGCCCCACTCCGTTCGGCTCGAACTGGCCGCGGCTGAAGGCATCCATGACTCTCTCTTTCAGTTCCGGCTTCAGTTCGAAGGCCCTCTGAATCTGTTCGGGCTGGGTGAAAAGGTACCTGAGTTCGGGATATTCCTCCATCAATGTCAGGGAACCCGCAAGTGTTCTGACTGCTTTCCTGTGAGTTTCCCTTATCGGCCAGAGCCATGCGTGATCGAGATGGGACATACCGACAGACGGAATGGAAGGAGCAAGAGTTCCGTTCTTCTGAGAAAGAAGCTCTTTAGTAACGGCTCGGACCTTTTCAGCATCCTCTTCCCATTCCTTTTCATCGTGAGAGGAGATTCTCAGTTTAATCAGGGCATCATGAAGAATCGAGTAACCACGCTGTCTGAGAAGAGAGTTCTCGGGAACCGTATCATAGTTTTCAGTCAGGGCAACGAGGTCGTAGTAAAGGTCGTAACAGTTCGTGTTCTTCTTTGTCAGACAGGGCCTGTTGAGAATAATCGGATAGCTTCTCTGATGCTTTCCGATTACTGTCAGAAGCTGTCTGTCGCCAACCGGTCCCCACCCCGGATACTCATAGGCATTCCAGCATGTAACCGTTACTTCGATATGTTTCCCCTTGAAGCGGGACATATTCACATCGGGATGGGCGGGATTACAGTTGCAGTACGCCGTGCCGTCGACTTCGACAAGGCTGTCGGTCTCGAGAGGGAACGAAAGAAAGACGTCCTCCCGAATGGATGGAATATCGAGAGAGAAGGAGAATCTTGTATCCTCGCCTTCCTTTCCGAAGCCGAAGGGGTATGATGTAACCGGGGCCTTCTTCGAAACCGCATTGTCCGAATATGCCGTAAGCTGTTCGCTCCAGCACCCGACTTCACTTATCGGAGAGAACATCCTTCCCTTCAGAACCGGAATATATGTTCTGACCCGGCGTTCCGTTTTATTGTAAATCATAAATCCTCGTCTCCATCCCTCTTCGGGCCGTAGCATTCTATAAGGGAGAAATCACCTTCCAGCGTCAGTGATTCAACTGCAGCGGGAATGAAGAACCTGTCATGTTTCTTCAGCTCTGTTCCGTTTACACTTCCCTTTCCGTCCAGTATATACCATACAGAGCATTTGGCAGTTCCGGAAAGAACGGACTTTCCGTGGTTCTCGATTCTTCTCATCTTGAAATACGGAGTAACCGTATAGGGAATAAGTGAAAGAACGGTTACATTCTCGTTCTCAAGATACACGGAAGGCCTGAGAAAATATCTCTCTCTTGCCTCCTCTTCCGTTATTCCCTCGTATTTGAAGACATCGAACATCTTCTCGAAGCCTATTCCCTGATGACACTGACTGTCGGCAATACGGAAGCCGCTCGGGGTCGTACGCTCTGTCCTTATCGATATGTCCGTAGGCTCCTGGAGTTCACAGACAAAGCAGTCGGATCCGATTGCGTGAGGGACACCGCCCCTGATTATGACAGTATCACCTCTTCTGACCCTGATCTTATTAAGGCAGCCGAGCATCGTCTCGAGGTCCTGTCTGTCGAAGAGATCCTTCCACTTTTCACGGGTTATTCCCGGCTTGAAGCCCAGGTAGATATATGACTCGTTCTCTCCGAGGAAGAACCAGCTCTCGGTCTTCCCGTATTCTGATCCGAAGAGTTTCATGGCATCCTCACGTGTCGGATGAACCTGGACGGTGAGACGCTCGGAGGAATCTATGAGCTTCATCAGAAAGCCCATGGACGACATTTCATCATCCCCGAGCATGATTCTTCTGTCGTCTTCAACGAGATCACGCAGTATTTTTCCGGAGGGAACGACTCTGCTCAGTCCCTCGTCTGTAATATCTTCACGCCCCGCATTGACCGCCCGCGTCGTCGAGGCAATCCAGTCTTCGGGGAAAGAGGAGATTTCCCCTTTCTTCCCCGAGAGTTCATCGAGAGTCCTTCCCCCGATATATGTTCTCCAGACCCGTGTCGGCTCCAGTTTCAAGACGTCCATGTTTTCCCCTTCAGAAAGATCTCTTCGTTCCCGTTCTCTTATGTACTTCGTCTAGGTAATCCTCTCCTTCCGGAGTAAGAACCACGTCAATCCAGAGGTAGTGTGCAGCACCGTCTGCATCGGTTCTGACACCGTGATTGCAGCCGAGTGGTATATGAAGAAGTGTATTGCCCTCGACGGTAATGACTGAATCATCGATGAGGAGTTTCATGTTGTTCTCGGGGAACGTGAAGAAATACTGGTCAAGGAGCGGATGCTCATGCTGTCCGATCAGATCCACGCCGTATGTCTCGACGCTTCCCATCGAGAAGCGGGGAAGAATCCTGTGAGGAATGATCATCCTGCTTATTGTCTTCTCGCTCTTGAAGGGGTCACGGTACTGAACGGCATCCCTGTAGATGACGGAAATCGGGAACTCTGTCTTATTCTCCTCAAGCTGTTTCACATCGCTTCCCGTAAGGGCGAATGTAATCTCGACAAATGCAGAGCGGCTCTCCGCCCTGATTCTCAGTCCGCTCTTCGGACCGCCGACAAAGAGGGCCTTCTCATTGAAGAAGTAGTCCTTTCCCTCATATGCGAAAGTCAGACTTCCGCTGTAAAGGAAATACATGTGAAGGCATACCTCATCCTTCTCGTATTCCTCGCTCCGCCCCTCATTCCACGAGTGGTAGATTACATCGACTCCCTTGATTTCTCCCGGGAGCATGTTCACTTCACACTGATTTTCCAGTTCCGTACTTGTTAAAATATACTCTCTCATGATTCTTTCTCCTTTCAGTCAACGTTTACTGATGTAACTCTGTCCACGACAAGCTGTCTGAACTCGGGGCTCAGCATCGAGAAATATGCGGTGAATCCCGTGACTCTGACGACGAGATCGGGGTGTGTAGAGGGATCTCTGTGGGCCTCGAGAATCGCATCCCTGTCGATGATGTTTATGTTGAGAAGCGTATTACCCTTCTCGAGAAGCACCCTTATCATCGAAACAATCTTGTCGACGCCTTCGTCATCTCCGACGATTCCCGGGTCAAGTTCGAGCTGCACCGGAGCGGTATTGCCGTAGCCGGGCTGAATCGAGGCGATGCTGTTGAACATCGCAGTCACTGCACCGTCCTTCCGGAATCCCGCTGTCGGATTGGCACCGTGGTTGATAGCCTCGCCGTTTCTGCGTCCGTTGGGTGTAGCCCTGACGTTCGAACCGAATTCGAGAGTGTTGGACCAGCTGAACCATCCGGGGATGAAGTTTATCCCTTCATATACCGAACACTGTTCTCTGACGAGTTCAGTGAAGAGTCCGCTGATTTTCACGGCCCATCCGTCGGCTATCGTATCGCCACCGCAGTACCTCGGACTCGCGAGCATCATCTGCCTTATATACTCGCCGTCGAGATCGTTGTAGTTGCTCATCATCTGACGCGTTATGTCACGCCACGAGAGACGACGCTCCTTCACGACTCTCGCTTCGAGAGCGGCAAACGAGTCGGCGACAGTGGCAAGTCCCGCACCGTCTATGCACATGTTGTGGTAGACAGCCGACTTCGTCACATCCTCGCCCTTCTCTACCGGTCCCCGGCTCAGGAGGTTGCAGATAAGCTCGGGCTCGTTCCTGTCCTGATACTTCAGATGGAACATGATTCCCTTCGCAGTAATCTCCACGGCCTTTCTGAGATGGTGCGCAAATATATCCCACAGAAGCTCCAGAGAAGCTTCCTGTCCCCTGTCGTCCATCATCTCGTAGTACGCAACCTCGAAGACTTTCGCAGTGTTGATCTTCACGAGGTCGTTGAGTGTGTATTCCATTCCGGGGATACTCATCCAGTGACATCCGGCGGCAAGGCGCTTACGGGCAAGAGATGCGGGATAGCCGCACTTCATGAAGCCTTCGACGAGGCTCTTGTCTCCCGAGAATCTCGGCCATCCGTTCTTGTTCTTGAAGAGATAGGAAACACTCTTACGGAAGAATTCCTGATCAAGTTTGTCATGGACTCTTATGGTCAGATTACAGGGAATGTCTATCCAGTCCGCGGCTTCAAGAATGAGATAGGAAAGATGATTCGTTATGTCGTTTCCGTTCTCGTCCGGTCCTGCAAGCTGATAGTATCTCGTGTCATTGAGGAACAGACACGAGAGATAGAACTTCGCTGTCTCGTCGTCGATGAGTCCCCTCTCGATATCTCTCTCGTAATACGGAAGCAGAAGCTCGTCAAGCTGTCCGCCCGACGGGCCTCTGTTGTAGAGACGTGAGAAGAAGCTGAACCAGCACATCCACTGTATCGCCTCACGCAGAGTGTCGGGAGTACCGGAAGCGATGTTCCTGTTGCAGAGTGCCATCTCTGAAAGATTGTTCTTCAGATACGGGTTGTTCTCCCTCTCTGCCAGATTCTCGAGTTCGTCTGATATCCTCTCGAGGAAGGCGATAATTGACTCGACAATTCTGATTTCCGATGTGTAGAATTCCTCGTTCTCCGGAGATGTGTTTATCTTCTGATATTTCTTCAGCTTCTCTAGTATTCCTCCCCAGCCGAGTGCAAAGCCGATCTTCAGGTCCGGAGTAAAATGGCCGTCGGAGCCTATGCCGCAGATTATGTTGTAACGCTGGAAGTCATACTTGAGGTCATCAAACGGATAATCGGGATTCCACAGGGATCCCTTCTGACGCGTAAGGAAGAAGAAACCTCTTCCGACAAAGGCGTCGACGGGGTCGCAGAAGAGCGGATGTACGGACAGAAGCTTCGTGTAGTTGTGTGTCCACCCGTCATAGCCGTAGTAACAGCCGTCCTCGTTGTTGGCATCGAAGGTGAACTTGAACTCGTCGGGTTTGACGACTCTGCCGTAGTCGTCCTCATCGAGTCCGCCTTCCTTTTCAATCTTCTCCTGAGTCTGAGCCATCTTGTGCTCTTTGAGAATTCTTATCCTCTTGTCGAGCGTGAATTCCTCGTCGACCGGAAATCTGTTTATCAACTGAATGGATTCGTACATGTTATCTGACCTTCACCTTCTTCTGGCTCGCCTTTTCAGCAATGGTTTTCAGTTCATTCAGCCTCGAAGTCCTGAGCGGCTTCGTCTCTCTGAATTCGCTCTTTTTTCCGAGCGCGTCATACTTCGAATTTCCGAGCGGGTTGTAATTGAGAAGTTCCCAGCATCCGACATTTCCGAGGGCGGAGATGAATTCTCCGATTGCCCTGATATTCCCGTCGCTGTCCGTAGCCCCCGGAATCAGCGGAGTGCGGATCATGTAGGGCTTACCGGAGCTGTCGAGCGTCCTTATGTTTTCCAGAATCTGTCCGTTTCCGATTCCCGTCCACTTCTCGTGTTCCTCATTGTCCAGGATCTTTATGTCGCACATGACATAATCGACGGCTTTGAGAAGAGGCTCCATATAACCGAACGAGAAGGAAAGGTTGGTCTCGAGAGCAGTCTTTATGCCTTCTGCTCTGCACCTCTCGGCAACAGACAGGACGAAATCACGCTGCATGAAGACTTCTCCTCCGCTGAATGTGACACCGCCCTCCGAGTCGAGGTAGTAATCCCTGTCCTGGAGAATCTCCTTCATCACGTCGTCGGCAGTCATTCTCTCCCCCGCCTTCACCAGTGCACCCGCATAGCAGATATCCGCACAGCGTCCGCAGTGGACACAGAGATCGGGGAAGAAGCAGTGCTTTCCGTTTATCTTCTTATGTGCCTTGCACAGACACGCCGTCGTACACTTGTAGCAGGAGATGCACTTCTCCGGGTAGAACATTATGTCCGGCCTCGTCGGAGATATTGCCTCCGGATTGTGACACCACAGGCAGTTCATGTTGCATCCTTTCAGGAATACGGTAGTCCTTATTCCGGGACCGTCATTGAGACTGAATCTCTGTATATCTGAAACCAACCCCTTCATATTCTCACCACTTCACGAACCAGCGTTCGTTGTACTCCGTACTCGGTCCGACAACCTTGACCTTACGTACGAGATCATGTTTCTTCTCTTCTTCCTTCCTCTTCTCGAGTTCCTCGTCGAAGAGTGCGCTGTCGAAGGGAAGTTCCACCGGTCTGTTGAGCCAGGACGAAAGATATGCCGCATTACTGATCATAAGTTCGTTGATTCCCGTCTCACCGGGTGTCACAAGCTTCTTTCCCCTGAGAAGAGCATCCGCGAAATCCTGGAGAATTGCCCTGTGGTACGAGTCCTCGTTTCCCGAGCCCTCGATAATCTCTGTCGTATACTCCGGCTTCGACGGATACTTCTCGGAGTTGAATCTGTACTCCTCCTCGTCCATGCTCAGGCGTGTGATCTTGAGCTTGTTGTCCTCAAGAATAATCCGACCTTTACTTCCGGAGATTTCGAGTCTGTTCGTTCCGGGGTATTCTCCCGTCGTCGTGATGAACGCGAATGTTCCGCCGTTCTCGAACTCTCCCGTGATGATTGCGTCATCCTCGACCGTGATACGGTGGTAATGTGCAGTCTTCGTCGTGGCGCTTATCTTCTTCGGAAGTCCGCAGAGCCACCAGATCTGGTCGAGATTGTGCGGAGCCTGGTTGAGAAGAACGCCACCGCCTTCTCCGTTCCATGTTGCTCTCCAGGAACCCGAATCATAATAAGCCTGTGTCCTGTACCAGTTGGTGACAATCCACACAAGATGCTTTATCTCTCCGAGTTCACCGCTCTGAATAAGCTCATGTGCCTTCTCGAAGAGCGGGTGACGTCTCCACTGGAACATGATGGCGAATGTCTTTCCGGACTTCTCTGCAGAGGAGATGAACTCCTTTGCCTTTGTCACGGAGACGGCAATAGGCTTTTCCGTGAGGACGTTGAGGCCGCAGGAGAAAGCCTCCTCTCCGATGACGGGGTGAAGATAATGCGGCGTTGCGATGAGTACCGCATCGATGAGGCCGCTGTGGAACATATCCGGATAGTTCTCGAATACGGGAACATCGGGATAGAGAGAATGTGCGCTCTCCCGCTTCTTTTCGTCGATGTCGCATACGGCCGCGAGGACCATACCGTCGACTTCCTTCGAATATACACAGTGGGCATGAGCGCTGCCCATGCCACCGAAACCTACAAGACCTAACCTTACCTTTTCCATATGCTCAACCTATAAGAGGATCTCTATAATTGACCTTGACCCAGCTTCCCGTCGTCCTTGCGCTTTCGTAGATCCTGTCGAGTACGAAGCGTGACTTCCATCCTTCGATGTAACCGACCTGAAGCTTTCCGCCTTCCCTGATGCAGGAAGCGAAGTTGTCGCTTGCCTGTGCCCATACACGTTTTGCAGTGTACGGTGAGATACCGGACCACGTGCCGTTCTTCCACCAGTAGGTATGGTCTCCTTCGGGGCCTCCGACTGTATGGTAGAATGCACCTTCCGTTCCGTATATTTCGAGTCTCACCTGCCAGGATGAGGGAAGATAACACGTCGAGGAGGAATACCTCACGGAGAGTCCGTTATCGTATTTCCATTCGGTAACACCGTAGTCCTCGGCCTGGATCGGATGATTCTTCGTCTCTATTGATGCCTTGACGTAATCGGGGATTCCGAAGAGGGAAATCATCCTTTCGACTTCATGGATTCCCTGGTTCGAGAGTGCCCCGCCGCCGTCGAGAGCCCATGTTCCACGCCATCCGTTGTTGTGTGCATAGTATTCGTTGCTTCTCGAGACATTGAGCATGACATTGGCTGCAAGGACCTTTCCGAAGTAGCCCTGTCTTACAGCCTCCATGAGTTCGTTCGATTCGGCCTCGAACTGGAAATCGAAATCGAGTCCGAGATAGAGGCCCTTCTCCTCCGCTTTTCTGATGACTCCCCTGCACTTCTCGACGTTTGCATCCATCGGCTTTGTCATGAGAACATGTTTTCCCGCATCAAGAGCACGGGAGGCAACCTCGCAGTGGTGACCCGTCTCGGTCACAACGTAGATCACCTCGACCTTCGGATCGCGGAGGAAGACATCAAGGTCGGTAGAATACGGAACGCCGAACTGCTTTCCGATATTCTCAGCGAGCTTCTCGTTGAGATCGCACACGCCGTAGAGCTTACAGCCGCTCGTGACTGTGAGCTGCTGAGCCCTCACCTTGCCCATTCCGAGTCCGACGACTACGAATGTAACGGGGTTGTCTTCATATGAGCGGACGAATCTGTCCTTTTTCTCGAGGGCCATGTGAAGATTCGCGGGAGCCGCTGCCGGCCACGTCTTCCTCACGTAGTCCGTAACCATCTTACATGTAGTCTCCTTGGAGAACTGAGAGCTGTCGGGAGTATGGGTCTCGACAGAGATTGCATAATCCTTTCTCTCGAGAGTCGCGGCACCGGCAAGGATTCTGTCGTAGGGAATCGGAGTGTAGCCGAACTCGGGAACGACACCCCAGCTCTTTACGTGAATCATGGTCGAATTTTCAAGCGAACGCCTGTAGTAGTCGATTTCGTTTTCCTTCGTGAAGATGTCAAAATAGTTCGCGCAGTCCCAGGCAAGACCCCAGTCCTGTACGCCCAGCACCTTGAGAAATGCGATAACCTCGTCGACTGTCTGACCGCAGTTCTCGAACGAGAGGCGCAGCCCCGCTTCGAGTGCTCTCTTCTTCAGCGGCTCGAACATCTCGAGAACATTGTTCATCTGGTCCGGCATGACCTGAAGCTTGTTGAAGTATCTGTCTTCGGGCTCCTGCTGCCAGTAGTTGAAGGCTCTGACATCCCTCACACCGAGAATGTCGCAGGCCCGGATGATGCCTTCGAGTTTCTTCTTTTCCTCTTCCTGTCTTTCCCTGTCGGGAAGATGAACCTTTGCAAGGGAGGACTGGATGATTCCGCACCTGAGGCCGTTGTTCTCGAGGTCCTTCTTCAGTTCCCTCAGTTCCTCGTCAGTCTGGTTTGCAATGCTCTTACCGTTGATCATCGACCTGAGATCGACATATTCGTATCCCCATTTTCTGAAGATGGGAAGAGTTTCTCTGTAATCCAAAGCCAGCTCATCTGTAAAAATAGACAAGTACATTTCTGTTTACTCCTTCAGCCCTTAAGGCCCTGGGTGCTTACGCCCTCTACAATATATCTCTGCATGAAAATGAAAATCAGAACAATCGGAACAAGAGAGACGACGGACATGGCGAACATGGCGCCGTAATCACTCGTTCCCGTGTTGTCACAGAACAGCTTGAGCGCAAGGCTCACCGGATACTTCTTAGTTGTCTTGATATAGAGAAGCGGAGACATGTATTCATTCCAGGAGTTGATGAATGCAAAGATGGCAATTGTTCCTATGGCGGGTTTGGAGAGGGGCACTATTATACGAGTGAAAATCCCGAAATAGGAGCATCCGTCGATCTTTGCGGATTCATCAAGTTCCTTTGGAATGCCGTGCATATAGTTGACAATCAGGAATACGAAGAATCCCTGGATTGCAAATGCCTGGGGTATGATCAGAGGTTTGTAGCTGTTGATCCATTTCAGCTTGTTGAACCAGAGATACTGCGGAATCATCATGACCTGTCCGGGAAGCATCATCGTCAGGAGGACGACTCCGAATATGATGTTCCGGCCCTTGAATTTCAGTCTTCCGAGTCCGTAACCGACGACTGTACAGGAAACACATCCGAGGACAGTCGAAGCAAGAGAGATGTATAATGAATTGAGAATAAACGAAGCGAAGGTGGTCCTTGAAAATCCCTTCCATCCGTTTATGTAGTTATCGAAAGTGGGATTCTCGACATAGAGACTGGACGATGTCAGGAAGATGGTGTTGGTCGGCTTTATCGATGATACAACCATCCAGATGAGAGGATAGATCATCACGATTCCGACGCCGCAGACCAGAACGTGATAGATGACTGTGTTTCTGCGTTTCGAGCGGGAGAGGGAAACTGCCTTGTTTTTCATATCAGTAACCTCCCTCGTAGACCCAGAGTTTCTTAGTTGCGAAGAATATCGCAGTAAAGACACCGACGATGAGGATGAGGAACCATCCCATCGCAACTGCGAGTCCGGCATTGCTGTACTGGAAACTCTGCTTGTACATGTAGACGACATAGAAAAGCGTCGAATCGAGAGGCTTGCCGTCCGATATGATCTGTCCGGATGCGAATACGAGCATTCCGTTGATGAACTGCATGATTATGTTGAAGAATGCGGAGGACGTGATGAGAGGAAGTGTGATTGAGAAGAATCTCCTCACCCTGCCGACTCCGTCGACCTCTGCTGCTTCGTAGAGAGTAACGGGAACCTGCTTGAGAGCGGAAAGGAAGACAAGCATCGAGGAACCGAACTGCCATACGGAGAGCAGGATAAGAACCCAGATGGCTGTGTTGGGATCTCCCAGCCACTTGATATCCAGATGGAAAAGCTGGTTGATGGGACCGTTGTTTGCAAAGAGCCTCTTCCAGAGGACTGCAACTGCAACAGATGTGCCGAGAAGCGACGGGAGGTAATACATCGCCCTGTAGATGGCGGTGACCTTCGTCTGCCTGTTGAGAATCATTGCGACAATGAGCGCGAATATGACTCTGAGCGGGACGGAGACGAAAGCATAGAACAGCGTTACCTTCAATGCCTTTTGCCATCTTGCGTCCTGGAACATCTGTATATAGTTCTTGAGACCGGAGAATTTTGCCGGAGATACGATGTTGTAGTCACAGAACGAATAGTAGAGTGACATCAGCATCGGAACTGCAATGAAGAAGAGAAAACCGAAGACGAACGGAGCCGAGAAGAGATATCCTGCGACACTTTCCAGGCCCTGCTGGGTTTTAATCAGTTTTCTTCCGCTGGAGCGATTTTTACCTGACACTTAAGGGATCCTTTTTGTTTTTCGAGTGTGACTGGATGAGGAAACCCGGAGGTTTCCCCATTCAGACTTCAATTAATTACTTAACAGATAATCAGTTGTTACGTGCTGCTGCATCAGCCATCATCTGATTGCCTTCTGTGAACAATCTCTGAGCTGCCTCTACAGCCGTAATCTCGCCGTACTGTACGAGTTCATCAAGTTCGGGGATAAGTCCGTCCTGAATCTGGGAAGCACCTGCTCCTGCATTCGGGTTGGGAGCTGTAGCATACGGAGTAACGACGTCGTTGATGAAATCCATAGCCATCTTCTCTGTCTCGCCGACAAGGCCGGAGAGATATGCCGTCATTGTGGAGGAAGCGGGAACACCCGGTTCACCCATGATGAGAGCGTTTGCTTCTTCGCTGTTCGTAAGCCAGTTGACGAGCTTGACGCTTTCCTCGACATGCTTGCTGTTTGCAGATACTGTCCAGCACATAGCCTGTCTGAGGTAAAGGGACTTCCCGGCATCAGCTGTAGGTCTTGTCGTGATTCCGAGTTCCATGTCGGAGGGCTTGTTTGCTGCGATTGATACGAGCTGGTTGGAGTTGACGACTGTCATCCAGGACTGTGTATCGGGAGTTGTGTAGACAATGATCGGGTCTGTCGAGAGGGACTGTCCTGCTGCGACTACGATGGACGGATCGATGAGCCAGCCTTCCTTTCTTCCTGTCTCGATCATGTCGAAATAGGGAAGAAGTGCTTCGTACGAAGGAACACCGAGGCTGTCCTCTCCGAAGAGAACGTAACCTTCAGCTCTTACGAGGTACTCGATGTACTGAGCCTGGTTGTAAGCAAATGCTGTCTTGACGCCTGTTGCCTCATAAATCTGCTTGGAGATGGACATGAAATCTTCAAGAGTCATGTAGTCGGGAACTGTGATTCCGAGAGAATCCGTGAGAGTCTTGTTGTAGATGAGAGCAAGAGCATTCACACCGGCTGTGATACCGTAGACGCCGTCACCGAACTTTGCTGTGTCGAGGACTGCATCGCTGATATTCGTTCTGTCAAAGAGGTTGCCGAAATACGGTGTGAAATCCAGAAGCTGACCAGCATCGACGTACTGAGCCATGTAAGCCGACTGGGACATTGCAACGTCGGGCATTGTTCCGCTTGCTGCACCTGCTGCAAGAGAAATCATGTGATCCGAGAATCCGTTTGTCTGGGTCTCGATCTTGACATTCGGGTTGAGTTCCATATATCTGTCGAGAGCAGCCTGGAATTTCGCGTTACGTGTCTGAGAACCCCACCATGCGACAACAAGCTCAACCGTGTCGTCGGAAGTCGACTTCTCGGCTGCGCCCTGAGCAAACAGAGTACAGATGGAAAGAGCAATCACCGTAAGGAAAACGATTGTTTTTTTCATAAAGATAATCTCCTTTTTTGTTTTGTTGATTTGATTATCATTTGGATTTTCCGACCGTACCCTTCAAAAAACCGAGTGAAACTTACAGAAAACCTACCTCATTTTCCCCATCAGGTTTCTCTTGTATTCATACGGGCTCATTCCGGTATTCTTCTTGAAAACGGAGCTGAAATACTGCGGATTATCACCGAAGCCGACCTTCTCCGCTATATCCATGACAGAGGCATTATTCCTATTCAGCATAAGCTCCTTTGCCTTGCTGATCCTGAGTGAAACGAGGTATTCCTTGAACTTGTGCCCCGTCTCCTGTAAAAATCTGCGGGAGAGATAGTCGGGATTCGCGAAGACCTTGTTCTCGGAAATCCACTTGAGGGAGAGCCCGGGATCCGAAATATTCTCGTCGCAGATGCGGAGGACTGACTCAATCTGCGGAGAGAAGTAGTTTCTCTCCTTTTCACTGGAGGAGTCCCTGTTTTTCGCAACAAGACTTTTACGGGCACTCTCCTGCATCATGTCGACGATGACCTCGTTGACCGCACTGAGTATCTGGCCCTCGCTGCACGGTTTGATGAGGTAGTGCTTGACCCCGTACTGCATGGCGTCTCTGGCATATTCGAATTCGGCGAAGGCGGAGACGATGACGAACTTGACGCTGCAGCCGGCGTCCGTCGCCTTCTTTATGAGCTCGATTCCGCTCATCTGAGGCATGCATACGTCAGTGATGACGATATCCGGATGATGGAGCATTATCGCCTGAAGCCCCGCAGCCCCGTCACTGCATACATCCACCACCTCGATTCCGAGACTCGTCCAGTCGATGAGGTCTCTTATCATCCGGGCCATCTCGGCTTCATCATCAACGATTATCATTCGAAACATTCTTCTTCCTCGTTCTTTACCGGCAGAATGACTTCAACAGTCGCCATTCCGTTCTCATTTGAAGTCCTCAGCCCGTATTCGGGTCCGTAGGCGTACTCTATTCTCTTTATGATGTTCATCATTCCGATTCCGTTTCCGTGTGCGACAATCTCTCCCCTCTTCAGCTTCTCGATGAGGTCATCCTCATATACCGATCCGGTATTCGACACCTTTATGTGAAGCTTTCCGCCTTCTATGCAGCCGGAGATGACTATCGAGATTTCCGCAAGGGATGCTGAAGCATATCTGCAGGCATTCTCCACAAGAGGCTGTATGGAGAACTTGGGGATGATCAGGCCGAAGAGGCTGTCGTCGGAGATATCGACTGCGAGATTGATGATTCTCTCGGGATTCCTCTTCTGCTGGATGTAGATGTATTCCTCGACGAGGTTGAGCTCGGTATCGAGATAGACGTGGGTATCCTTCGACAGCGATACCTGCAGGATACGTCCGAGTGACTCGATCATAAGACTCAGCTCCGCATCCTTCTGCTTCTTCGCCCTCCAGTCGAGCATCTGCAGGGCATTGAGGACGAAGTGCGGACTTATCTGAAGCTGGAGCATTTCGATATGTGTCCTCTTCTTCTCCATTTCGGCATTGAGCTTCGCCTCTGTGAGAGACTTCACCCTCTCGGCCATCTCGTCGAACTGTTCATGAAGGACACCCAGCTCATCGTTTCTGTTCCAGACGGATTTGTCGGGAAGCGTTACATTTTCCCCCGTGAAATCGAGAAACTTGAGGCGCAGAGCATCGATTGCAGCATATATGTTGCGATACAGTCTTGTGATGACAATCGTCAGTATGACGACGAGCACAACGGCAAGGACGACGTAGATGACAATAAGGTAAATCAGCCATCCGATCAGTTCTGTATAGCGGACAAGACAGACAAAGCGCCAGGTTGAATAGGATCTGACAACGGTAAAGTAGACATCTCCCTCGATACTGGCTATCGAGAACTCCCTCTTCGAGGCCTTGTCGAAATAATCCCTCCCGACGCCGGAGATGTCGTCACTGGTTTTGTAGACCAGATTGTAATCCTCGTCCATCATCACGAAGGTATATTCGTCGACGAAGCTCTCGGCCTTCGTGAAGCTGAAGAAGGAACTGAGGTCAATATCAAAGATAATGTATCCGATAGTGTCGAGTTTGACATTCTCAAGGCGGTTGACTCTGCAGACGTAGATGAGATGACTTTCCGAACAGTATGTAGTCAGCCACTTTCCGTGTTCACTGTCATCGAGTCGATCCACCATGGCAAGATACTCGGACGGAGGCATTTTGCTTGCAGTGGACTGGACGACGGCGGTGCTCTTGTCTACAGGGACGACCACGATGGTGTTCAGACTGCTGAGTCTGAGTGAATTCTGGCTCAGGACGTTTCTGATCGTATTCGATGTCGTGATTCTCAGCTGACTCGAGCTGTCCTTCGCCTCGGAAAGGAGTGACTGGATAGAATCATTCACGACGATATCTGCAGCGACTTTCTCGTAGTTCTTGAGTTCGGCGATGACAGTATCGGTATTGACGTTCAGGAGACTCGAGATGAGATCATAGTAATGGTCGTTGTAACTCCGGATTGTGTTCGAGAGGAGTATGATGGTAAAGAAGAAGAGAACGAATATTACGGAGTAGACGGACAGAAACAGTTTGTCCTTCAAACTTAGTACTCTACCGTTCATTCTCATTATTCAAACCTCCTTTATGCTGACCGGAAACCGAACTCTTATTCGACATTATAAGACATTGTAAGAAGAAAAATGGAAAGGAATTTCATCTTCTGTCTGATTTTGACCATCCATAGTGACTGAAATAGAGATTTTCCCATGCAAGGAGAAACAACGGTTACATAAGAAATGGATAAATAACAGCATTAATCCGGATATTCTCAAATTTGCGGCATTACTCTATGATTACGATGAAATTGGGTAGCGGATTATGGAATTATCAATCGGCCTTGCAGCAGGCGGCAGAAGTTCAAGATTCAATGGTGACAAGCGCTTTGCCGAATATGACGGGAAGACATTTCTGGATAGATTTCTGGATAATTTCGCTGATTTTGATGATGTCATCCTTTCTCTCAACTCCAGAGATGTTCCCATTCCTCCAGCTGTTCCTGATACCGTCAGAAGAGTCTATGACGAGAGACAAGATACGGGACCGATAGAAGCACTGTACCAGATACTGAGCAATGCGAAAAACAAATACTCCTTCATACTTCCTGTCGACATGCCTCTCGTAACAAGCGACGTCGCCCTTTTCCTGTCGTCATATATTTCGGACGGAATAGATGTCATCTGCCCCGTTGTCAGCGGAAGAATCTTCCCGCTCTGTGCCGTTTACAGTAAAAATGTTCTGCCGGTGATAAAGAAACAAAGAGATGAAGGCAACTACAGACTCATGGCTGTTTTAAAACAGGTCGGCACCAGGTATGTCGACATGTCCTTTTCCCGTTTCCCCGAAAAGGTATTCCAGAACATAAATACACCGGAGGATTATCAGAAACTGCAAAGGCCCGTCGTATTTGCCGTATCCGGATACAAGAATTCGGGAAAGACAACGCTGATGGAAGCTCTCATTCGCAACTTTACTCTCGAGGGCTTCAAGGTCGGCGCCGTAAAGCACGACGGACATGACTATACCATGGATACAGAAGGGACCGACTCGTACAGATTCTTTGAAGCCGGAGCGGATACCGCCGTATTCTCCTCGACGAAGATGAGCCTCTTTCTGAAAGGACAGAGAAATCTGGACGATATCCTCCCGTACTTCAGAGATTATGACATAGTCATCGTCGAAGGCGGAAAACAGTCACAGCTTCCGAAAATACAACTGAAGAAAAACAGCAGTGAAGATGATTTTGCGAATGTCTTCCTCACTATTTCAATACCTTACCGCATTGACAATATCGTGGCGGCCGTCAAAGGAAAATGGCCGTTTCTCGAAAACGGGAACGGCCATGAAGAAAGCGGGGATACCTCTACAGGGAATTGATTTCTTCCATAGC
>CAVILL010000024.1:0-15376 GCA_963643635.1 Sphaerochaetaceae bacterium
GAGTCGAAGCCGGAAGAGAAAGAGATAATGGCCCGGGGTGTCATGAACATACTGCGGATTAACTGAAAATCCGCATAGAAAAAGGAGGGGTACACGAGTACTTCCCTCCTTTATATCATCTTCTTTCAGATAATCAGAGAACAACGCCGTCCTTGAAGATCGAAATCTCCGAGTAGCCGTTCTCCTCGTTCTTCGTTCTCTTTCCCGATGCGACTTCAAGGATGAACGAGATGAAGTCAGTCGTGACCTTTTCCGGATCCTCGGTGAGCATTCTTCCCGCATTGAAGTCAATCCAGTTGGACTTCTTTTCCGCCAGCGGTGTATTAGTTGCGACCTTCACTGTCGGTACCGGTGCTCCGAGCGGAGTTCCGCGTCCCGTCGTGAAGAGAATCATGTGGGCGCCCGATGCTGTCTGGACTGTCGTCGAGACGATGTCGTTGCCCGGGCCCGAGAGAAGGTTGAGTCCCTTCCTGCAGACTCTCTCGCCGTACTTCAGCACACCCGATACGGGAGCCGAACCGCCCTTCTGGACGCATCCGAGGGACTTGTCCTCGAGTGTCGTGATTCCGCCGGCCTTGTTACCGGGACTCGGGTTCTCGTATACGACCTGGCCGTGAGACACGAAGTAATGCTTGAAGGCATTGATCATGTCGACTACCTCGTTGTAGACCTCTCTGTTTTCCGCTCTGTCCATGAGTACCTGCTCGGCACCGAACATCTCGGGAACCTCCGTGAGGATTGCCGTTCCCCCGATCGATACGAGTGCATCGGTGAAGCGTCCTACAAGAGGATTTGCAGTGATGCCGCTCAGTCCGTCCGAGCCGCCGCACTTCATACCCACTACAAGGCGGGAAGCGGAAACGACGGTTCTCACGTCCTTCTTCATTTCAGAGGCGATCTCCTCAAGAAGCTTCTTACCGGTTGCAAGCTCATCGTCTTCCTTCTGACAGACCATGAACTTCACCCTCGTCTCGTCGACTTCTCCCAGCATCTCTCTGAAGGACTCCATGGTGTTGTTCTCACAGCCCAGTCCAACGACGAGTACGCCGCCGGCATTCGGATGATGCACGAGTCCCGCGAGAATCTTCCTGGTATTCTCATGGTCGTCTCCGAGCTGTGAGCAGCCGAAGGGATGAACCCATGCGTGCACTCCGTCCTCGAGACCGAGGTTCTGGTTACCCCATGCTTCGAGAGTCTTGCTTATCTGGTTGACACATCCCACTGTCGGGACAATCCAGAGACCGTTTCTTATTCCGATGTTTCCGTTCTTCCTCTCGTAGGCCCTGATGCACGGACAGCCGTCACTGAGGCGCCGGTTCACCGTTTCCCTGAAGACGGCAAAGCACTCCTCCGCCGTCTTCTCGTCATAATGGTACTCCGCAGCCTCGCTCAGCTGGGTCTTGATGTTGAAGGTGTGAACCCACTCACCCTTCTTGATCTCCCTCTGGGCCTTTCCAATCGGGTAGCCGTACTTGATTACGCTCTCGCCTTCGTGAATATCACACAGGGCCACCTTGTGTCCGGGGACGATGTCTCCGAGTATCGTGATGGGGCTGTCGTCGACGATGTCCACTTCGCCGGCGTTGAGGGCCTCGAGTGCGACTGCTACGTTGTCTCTCGGGTTTATCTTATAAAGCTTGACCACTCTTCACTCCACAATAGTCTTCATGGCTTCAGTCATGCCGACTGTCCAGATCTTCTCGAGGTCTTCTCTGACAAGTGCTTCAAGTCCTTCAACCTCTGTGAGGTCCTGTCCCCACCACTCTGCCTTCTTCAGGACGGAAGATGCGAGAACTGCAGCCTTCTCGGAAACTGAGGAATAGTTCTTGGAATAGACGTCTGCGAAGAAGTCGACTGCATCGGTATCCTTGATCTGGTATTCGACACCGTCGCGGAGACCGAAGTAACCGTTCTCCTTCTTCTTTCCCTCGTAGAATGCGATGAGAGCAGCAAGAGAGAAGACGAGTGTCTTCGGAAGCTTTCCGAACTTCTCGATATATCCCAGGAGTGACGGAAGGTCTCTTGTCTTGAACTTGGATGTGCTGTTGAGGCTGATGGACATCAGCATGTGCACGACGCACGGGTTGCGGAAACGGTTGAGAACGTCACCCGCATAGCCTTCGAGAAGAGCCTTGTCACCATCCATGGAAGGAATGATCTCCTTGAAGAGTCCCTGGTCCATGAAGGAGGATACGAGCTTGTCGTTCATGCATTCCTCGATTGTGTTCTTACCGGTGAGGTAAGCAGCGAGAACAGTCATCGTGTGCGTTCCGTTGAGGATTCTGACCTTTCTTGTTCTGTAGAAGGTCATGTCGTCAGTCCATACGACGTTGAGGCCAGCCTTGCCGGTCGGGAGCTCGTCCTCGTGGCTCTTGTGTGTATATTCGATTGCCCAGAAGAGGAACTTCTCTGCGCAGTCGAGGAGGTTATCCTTGTAACCGAACTTCTCGCAGAATGCGTCAGCAGTCGCTCTCGGATAGCCCGGAACGATTCTGTCGACGAGCGAGCAGCAGAAGTCGCATGATTCGTCGATCCACTTCACGAAGTCCTCTTCGAGACCCCATTCCTGAGCATGCTGGAGAACATACTTTCTGAGGAACTGACCGTTCTTGTCGATGAGCTCGCAGGGAATGAAGATGAGACCCTTGTTCCTGTCTCCGCCGAATGTTTTGTATCTTCTGTAGAGGAATGCCGTGACCTTGCCGGGGAAGGATGCCTGGGGCTTGTCCTCGAGCTTTACGGACGGGTCGTATGCAATACCCGCTTCAGTCGTGTTCGAGAATACGAACCTGAGAGTCGGAATGTCGGCGACAGCCATGTACTTCTCGTACTCCGTATACGGATTGAGACAGCAGTCGACGGATGTGATGACTCTGTCCTCTTCAACCTTCTCGCCGTTCTCGACGCCGCTGAGGATGGTTGTGTAGATGCCGTCCTGTGCATTGATCATGTCCCCCATGCCGTGCTCAAGCGGCTGGACCATGACGACCGAACCGTTGAAATCCGTCTTCTCGTTCATGACATCAATCTGGTAGTCGATGAATGCTCTGAGGAAGTTACCCTCACCGAACTGTACTGCTTTAACAGGGCGCGCTGTCTTCCTGACAACTTCGTTGATTGCTTTCATTGCTAATCTCCTTTTCAACCTCAAAAGGCCGTTATTGAAAGTTTAGTTTCCTATGTATTATAGGTCAATCGACCCGTCTGTTTAGATTCTTGCCAGTTTTTGAACAAATCATGTCTGTTTCGGAATATATCGAACGATACGTCCCGGGAGGCGGATAAGAAACGGAAAAGAATGACTGAAAAGGATGACCGTAGCGGAAGAACCATATGGAGTAAACATGGTATTAATGGCAGTTCCGAAGGGTCACCTTTCCGTCATTCATGCCCCCTGACGGGGCATCTTCAATAAAGATTCTCAATTCCCTCTTCGAATCCGAGAATGAGTATATATCCCCGGTATAGGAATATACCGACGAAAACTATGATAAAAAAAATCGGTCCGGCCCCGTTTGGACCAAACCGACCTTGATGACGGGAAGCCCCGTCTTATTTATTCATTGCCTCTGCAACTGCGACTGCAACTGCAACAGATGCACCGACCATCGGGTTGTTACCCATACCGATGAGGCCCATCATCTCGACGTGTGCAGGAACGGAAGAGGATCCGGCGAACTGAGCATCGGAGTGCATTCTTCCCATCGTATCCGTCATACCATAGGAAGCAGGACCTGCAGCCATGTTGTCCGGATGGAGTGTTCTTCCCGTACCGCCGCCTGAAGCAACTGAGAAGTACTTCTTTCCGATTTCGTTGCATTCCTTCTTGTATGTACCTGCAACGGGATGCTGGAATCTTGTCGGGTTCGTTGAGTTACCCGTGATCGATACGTCGACTCCCTCGTAGTGCATGATTGCAACGCCTTCTCTGACGTCGTCTGCGCCGTAGCAGTTGACTGCTGCTCTCTCACCCTTGGAGTATGCCGTTCTGGAGAGAACCTCGAGCTTGCCGGTGAAGTAGTCGAACTTCGTCTCGACATATGTGAAGCCGTTGATTCTGCTGATGATCTTTGCAGCATCCTTTCCAAGACCGTTGAGGATAACCTTGAGAGGTTCCTTTCTTGCCTTGTTTGCGTTTCTTGCAATACCGATTGCACCTTCAGCAGCTGCGAAGGATTCGTGGCCCGCGAGGAATGCGAAGCACTTCGTCTCATCGCTGAGAAGCATTGCTGCAAGGTTCCCGTGGCCCAGTCCGACCTTTCTGTCGTCAGCGACAGAGCCGGGGATACAGAATGACTGGAGACCCTCGCCGAGAGACTTCGCCACGTCGTAAGCGCTCTTCTGCCCCTTCTTGATTGCGATTGCAGCGCCTACAGTGTAAGCCCAGCATGCGTTCTCGAAGCAGATCGGCTGAATGGACTTGACGATGTTGTATACGTCGACGCCCTTGTCGTCACAGAGCTTCTTTGCTTCCTCGATGGATGCGATTCCATATGAATTGAGAACACCGTTGATCTTGTCTATACGTCTTTCATAACCTTCAAATAAAGCCATTGTGTCCTCCTCATTCCTTTCTCGGATCGATGTACTTCACGGCGTCAGCGAATCTGCCGTAAGTCTTCTTTGCCTTCTCGAGAGCTTCTGAAGGATCGACACCCTTCTTTACGTTCTCCATGAAGACACCCATGTTGACATATTCATAACCGATGATTTCGTCATTCTCGTCGAGAGCCTGTCTGAGAATGTAGCCTTCTGCGAGGTTGAGATATCTCGGTCCCTTTGCTCTTGTAGCATAAGCCGTACCGACCTGTGAGCATGTGCCCTTTCCGAGGTCTTCGAGGCCTGCGCCGATTACGAGTCCGTCCTCGCTGAATGCGCTCTGGCTTCTGCCGTAACAGATCTGGAGGAAGAGCTCTCTCATGGCTGTATTGATGGCATCGCAGACGAGGTCCGTGTTGATTGCTTCGAGAACAGTTCTGCCGACGATGGCTTCACTTGCCATTGCAGCCGAGTGTGTCATACCCGAGCATCCGATTGTCTCGATGAGAGCTTCCTCGATGATACCGTTCTTGATATTGAGGGTAAGCTTGCATGCTCCCTGCTGCGGAGCACACCATCCGATACCATGTGTGAGACCGGAGATGTCCTTTATCTCCTTGGCATATACCCACTTTCCCTCCTCGGGAATCGGAGCGCAGCCGTGCTGTCCACCACACCTTACCGTACACATGTTTTCAACTTCTGTGGAATACTTCATGTATAATCTCCTAAAAGTGTCTTTTCGACTTAAAGTCCTTACGCGGTCATATTAATACGATTCCGATAATTTTTTAAAGAGTCGTATAATGAAAAAAGAAAAAAGATGACTTTCCACCTGTCTCAAAAAAACAGCTGCAAACAGACAGAAATTTACATTTTCGGGAATTTTCTTCTTATATTTTCGGGAATTTTACTCTAAAATAAGATAAACATGACAAAATACTACACCCGTTACATAGAAAAGCAGATAGAAACGGCACTCCACACCTCCGGAGCAGTTCTCGTAACCGGCCCGCGGTTCTCGGGAAAGACCACGACATCGATGCTCTTCCAGAAGAGCTGTGTAAGGCTCAACACCACCTCGGCCGTGGCGATGGCGAAAATCGATCCGAAGGGAACAATCACGGGAGAAAAACCGAGGCTCATAGACGAATGGCAGACCGTCCCCGACATCTGGAACCAGGTCAAGAACAGCCTTGACGCAAACTACGAATTCGGCTCCTACATTCTTACAGGAAGTTCCACACCTGCGGAAAGGAAGGACATCTTCCACTCCGGAACGGGCAGGATAACCGAAGTGAGAATGAGACCGATGTCTCTCTACGAATCTGGGGATTCAGACGGAAAGGCATCCCTCGGGGACATACTTGAGGGAAAGGAAATCGCAGCAGACACAAACGAAGACTTCACGATAGAGAGGCTTGCATATCTGATTGCCCGCGGCGGATGGCCGGTATCCGTCCTGGCCGACGAATCATTCGCACTCGACGTAACCCGCAACTACTACCAGGGACTCTTCAACTTCGAGAACAGCGAGAACGAGCGCTTCAGAAACAAGCGCCCTGAAGTGTTGAAGATGCTGGTGAAGAGCCTTGCAAGAAACATATCCTCCGAAGCATCGAGCGAAACGATAATAAAGGACATCAGACAGTCGAACGAAAGAACAATGGACAGGAAGACATTCGATGAATACCACGACGCATTGAGAGACATATTCGTCATCGATGACCTTGAAGCCTGGAGTCCGTCATTCCGTTCGGCAACCGTCATGCGCACATCCCCGACAAGGCATTTCAACGACCCGTCCGTCGCCATGGCCTCTCTGAACATGTGGCCGGCAGACCTTCTCTCCGACAGAGAGACCTTCAGCCTCTTCTTCGAGGATTTCGCAGTACGCGATCTCAGGGTATACACGGAATACCACGGAGGTGAAGTAAGACATTACAGGGACAGTTCGGGACTTGAGTGCGATGCGGTCCTTCACTTCAGAAACGGAAAATGGGGGGCTGTCGAAATAAAGCTCGGAGGGGAGGACAACATAGAGAAAGGTGCCATGTCACTCCTGAGACTGAAGAGAAAACTTGAAGAGAAAAGTACGGAAAAGGCACCGGCCTTCCTCATGGTGCTTGTCGGAAAGGGCCCGATGTACAGAAGAAAGGACGGCATATATGTCGTTCCTGTGAACAGGCTCAGAGCTTAAATTTACATTTCCGGGAATTTCTGCCCGCTGAATGAAGAATATGTAATCTATACCCAGTCGCGGTAGGTTCCGACGATGTACACTTCGATGTCGAGCGGAGAGAACGTGACCATGAGCTTTCTGTTGACGAAATCCCATCCGATATTCGTTCTGAGGCCTCTCTCCCTTCTCGTGGTGCTCGGACTTCCGAGTGTCAGAGGAGAGATGCCGAGATAGACTCCCGCACCTCCGTTGTCCGTACGGTAGAAGCCGCCGAGGGAGATTTCGGAGTTGACGCAGACTCCGGCAACCTTGCTTCCCGTGTTCCTCGCTCCCATGAGCGTCATTCCGATTTCAGCCATGAAGATGTTCCGCCTTCCCGTATCGGGAACGAGCTCGCTCATTCCGACTACGGAGAAGTCAATTCTCTTCGTAAGGCCCATCGTCATGCCGTAGCTCACGGCTATGCCCTCGGATGGATTGAAGAAACTGCCCGTCCCGAGCATCAGGGCAAGATCGAAGGTGGATGAGGCATAGAGAGTCGGGACCGACAGGACAATCACTACAAGCAGAAGAAGTATTCTCTTTTTCACATCAGACCTCCAGGAATCCCGTGAGCTTCATTATCCTTATTCCCCACGCCCTCTCTCCGTCGAGGCTCCAGGTGATGTAGGGAGACAGGAATTCATAGGAGAAATTCGTATCGGAGAACTTGAACGGGGAAATCATCACCCCGAGCATCCATCTCTGTCCGGCTGTGCGGTACTGGGCAAGGAAGCCCACCGTCGGCTCCCAGAGGACACGGTTGGAGAATGCGTAGGAGAAGACGTCGTTCGAAAGACAGACAATTGGAGTGGAGATGGACATGTCGACGCCGCGGAAGAATTCACTGAAGCCGAGAATCGCGCTCACCTCCACCATTCCGTACGGTCTCTCCTTTATGGGGAAGAAGCCGAAGGAAAGCGTCATGGCACCGAATCCGGCATCGTCGTACTTTTCCCCGACCTGCGAGAACGAATAGGTGAAAGCGGAGGTCGCAGAGAGTGATGAGAGCACAAGAACAAGCACAAGAACAGTAATAAGTCTTCTTTTCATGTCAGCCTCCGTAGAAGGTGAAGAGATAGCAGAGGAAGGAGCCGTAATTCTTCTTCTCCTCCCGAGCATCCTCTTCTGTCACGAGAACGGGATTCTCGGCAGCCTCCCTGACTGCCTCCCCGACGATGGAGGCCATCTCGGGACTGTCGATTACGAGTGCAAGTTCGTGGGAGAGAGTCATCGAACGGAAGTTGAAGTTCGAGGAGCCTATTACGACGTAGCGGTCGTCCACAATCATAATCTTCATGTGGAACAGCGGAAGCGTATCTCCATCTTCGTCATTCGAAACGTCGTAGTATTCGACGCCCGTCTCGCTTATGAGTTTGTCGATGGTGTATGCGCCGCCTGCCCGTGCGTAGCCGCGGGAGTCAATCGAGCACCAGATTTCGGTGTCGACACCGCGCTCTACCGCCCCCCTGAGGCTCTCGAGCATGTCCGAATCGACTGTCGGAAGATACGGGCAGAGGAATATCGACTCGTCAGCGTCGTTTATGAGAGAGCCGTACATTCCCGAGAGGGAGACGCCGCCTTCGTAGACGTTGCGGTTGAAGAGCCAGGCGCTGTAACCCGCTTCCCCGCCTTCCTTCTCCTCCTCTCTTCTGAAATCCTCCTCGTCCATCTTGTCCACCGAGCTTTCGTTCCAGATGGATACGAATTCCTCGATAAGCATGGAAGCAAGAGAAGATGATGAGAAGACATACATGCTGTCTCTCTGGCAATTCTCCTCCGCTCCCATCGATATGAAGTTGATGTTCATTCCGCCGATAGCGGAAATCCTGCCGTCGATGACCATCATCTTACGGTGGTCACGAACGATGAGGGATGCGGGATTGACGATGTGCGTAAAACTTATCGGCTGGTATATCAGGAGGTTGATTCCGTAATTCCTGAGATAATTCAGCGGCGTCATGACGAATCTCGTATCCGTCATGTCGAGATTCGACGAGCCGTCTATTATGAGATAGACGTCGACTCCCGCCTGTGCCTTCTCGATGAGGAGGTCGAAGAGCGGCTCGAGGGTCGGAGAGGAGGAGCCGAGGAATGTCGAGAGAAGAATGTAGTCCTCGGCGTCTTCGATGAGCTTTGTCATCCTCTCATACCAGTCCTCACCGTTGAAGTACATCTCGGGCAGATCGACGCTGACGGGGCGTCCGCCGTAGTATTCGAGTTTCTCCTCCGTCGTCAGCTCGGTCGATGTCGTTACATCGCTGACAAAAGGCTTCGTGCTTGAACAGGAGGCAAGAAGCACGACGAAAATGAGAATAAAGGCAGCTGTTTTCAGTCTTTTCACAGTCAGTCTCCGAATTCGAAGGGATGAGGAAGAAGATCAGAGTAATGATATCTTTCGGTCGTTCCGTCCTCGCTCACCAGAATCACCGGGGTCTCGGGGCGGATGAACTCGCTCATCACCTGCAAGCATACAGCACATGGCTGTGCCGGAGGAAGACACTGTGATGAAATTACCACGAGGTCGATGCCGAAGGCACCTTCATTGGTGACCGCGGTGGTTATTGCATTACGCTCGGCGCAGATCGTGGCGCCGAATGAGGCGTTCTCCATGTTGCAGCCCGAATAGATTCTTCCCGTTGCTGCGGAAAGCACTGCGGCCCCGACCCGGAACTTCGAGTACGGGCAGTAGGCGTTGTACATGGCCGCCCTCGCCTCCTCGAGTGCCTTCTTCTCCACCACTTCCATCGGAAGCTTCCGCTCAAGGGGAGTTATCCAGTTGGCACCGTACTTCTTCGCCCCCTTCCCGATATGAAGGAGCTTTCCGATTTCACTCTGGAGTTCGTCTTCCGTTCCGAAGGACGGGAAATGAGAGAGAGAATCGAGGATGATGTCCGCTCCCTTCCTCTTAGCTTCGTCTCTCGTCATGCCCGACGTGAGAAGCGCGCAGCACTTCGAGCCGGCAGACACTGCGGCCTCTATTCCGGAAGGGGTGTCCTCGAAGACGAGACACTCGTCTCTCTCCACTCCGAGCTTTATCGCAGAGAGGAGATAGATGTCCGGAAGAGGCTTGTTTCTTACAACATCCTCACCGCTGAGAACGACATCGAAGTCATCAGTTCCGAGCCCCATGCTCAGGATGTTCGCTTCCACTCTCCATCTTGGAGCCGAGGATGCGACCGCCGTTCTTATTCCGCACTCAGAAGCCTTTCTCACAAGCTCGGCAGCCCCCCCGACGGGCTTTACCTTCTTCAGAAGCTCCGGGTAGACCTTTCTTGAATACTCAACAGCCTTTTCTGCATCGACAGTCCTGCCTGTGTCTTCTGCAGAAAGGACGAAAAGGTCCCTCATGCCCCGTCCGAGATTCCTTCTGACTGTTTCGCGGGAGATTTCCCAGCCGAGGGAGGCAAAATAGGAGACCACGAGTTCAACCGAAACCTCTGCGGTATCTGTAAGAACACCGTCCATATCGAAAACAAATGCCCTGATCATGTTTAATATCCTTCCGTCTTTCATGATTCTGAGACATAATCCCCCGTTTTCGCGGGGGAATGAGAAGTCTCGGAATCTTCTATTTTCTGTGAGCCTTCACGAACTGTCCGTCGCCTTCGAGTCCGAGATATATTCCGTCGCCCATGATGAGGCGGCCTCTGAGATAGGTCATCTTCACCCTTCCCGTCACGGTTGTTCCCTCGTACGGTGTGTAACCGGATGCGGAATGAGTCGTGTCTTTGCTGATTGTCCAGATTTCCGACGGGTCGAAGAGAACGATGTCGGCATCGCTTCCCTCCTTCAGAATTCCCTTCTTCGGATAGAGACCGAACTGCTTTGCAGGTCCGGTGGAGAGAAGGTTCACTATCTGTCCCATCGAGAGCTGGCCTGACGTATGACCGAAGTTGTAGATGAGAGGCAGCAGCTCTTCCGTTCCCGGGATTCCGGGGTAGATAGTCCTGCAGTCATGACTTTCGAGCTTCTGCTCGTAAGTGAACGAGCAGTGGTCGGTTGCGACGACCTGTATCTCGCCGTCGATGAGGGCTTCCTGCAGAGCCTCGTTGTCCTCCTTCGTTCTGAGAGGAGGTGTCATTACATAGAGAGGTCCGAGATCTCCCTCGAGCTTCGACTTGTCGAGGAAGAGATAGTGCGGAGTCGTCTCGACGATGACCTTGACGCCCTTCTCCCTGAGTTCCCTGACGACCGCAAGTCCCGCGGCGGACGAGAGATGGACGATGTATACGGGCATATCGAGTTCGTGTGCGATTTCGCCCACGTACCTGATGGCTGCAGCCTCGGCTTCGCTCGGGCGCTGCGCAGCATGGTCTATCGGGCGGTACTCCCCCTTCCAGCTGTTGTTGATGTCGCTGATGATCCTGTCATCCTCGCAGTGGACGCAGACCATGAGACCGAGATCCCTGCACATCGAGAAGATTGCCTTGAGGTCTTCACGTCTGTCTACCATGTAGCCGACGTTCTTGTAGGTTGTGAATATTTTGACGGCACCGACTCCCGAAGCCTTGAGTTCCTTGAGTTCCGTTTTAAGGGAATCGCGGTATTCGTAGACCCCCTGATGCAGGGCGTAGTCGATTGCCATGCTCCTCATCTCCTTCTTTCTGTCCTTAGTGGACCCGAGAAGGGATTTATGGTTGTCATCCGCAAAGTCGACGACAGTGGTGACGCCGCCGAAGGATGCAAGCTTGCTGCCCTCGACGAATGAGTCTGCAGTGACTGTGCCGCGGCTTACGAGATGATAGTGTGTATGGGCATCGATGATGCCGGGAAGTACACAGAGGCCCGAGGCATCCACGATGTGCGTTCCTTCCGGGCAGTCCTCTATGAGAATGTTCCTTGCTATTCTTCTGATCATTGAACCTTCGACGAGTATGTCACTGTGTCTGGTCCATTCCGTATCTACAACAAGACCGTTTTTGATAAGTATATTTGCCATACTTCCATTTTAACGAGGAAAAGGAGAAAAGCAAATGAAGTTTGTTCAGTTTCACTCACTGACAGGGGTGAACGGGCCTCTGGAAGAAGAATGACTGTTTCCTTCTTCTCCGGCATGCTATGATTGCTGCCATAAGGATTGATTATTACGACATCTCCCTCGAATCAATGAAGAGGCTCGGCTTCCCCGTAGACGCCCAGCACCTGATTGTCAACGACATGAAGCTCAACGGCAGCAGCAGGGAGCCTGCACGCTCTGCAATACGCAGCGGTGATGAGGCTTACCCCAACGGACAGAGGGAAGACGGAAACGTTACCGGATCCGCTCTGACAGCCGAAATAGAACCCCATGAAATCGTAATGCTCCCCGGAGACACAACAGGTGACTTCACGGATGCATTCAGCCTCGACAGTCTCGATGCCGTCGAAAGAACGGATCCCGTCCCCGTCAGAGAATATGCCGGTTACTGGGGAAGAACATGGATTGCGCTTCCCAACTCCATCTACGGCGGGTCGATCACCTATGCCGCTGCATACGGAGAGGAAGCACTCTTCAAATACTACTCATACACGAAGTAACGTCCGGAAGAAAGTCATGAATCAGAAGAGGAGGCGCCGGACTCCTCTTCTCTTCATCACGAATCAATTCTGTTCCACAACGGGGAAGTACTTCTCGAGATACCCGAGGTCTAGTTCCCCGTAGAGGGGGAAACGTGTGAGAAGACTTTCGACTCTCTTCTTCGCGTCCGTCTTCACATCCTGAGCGACCCTGGCCCTGTTCCTGCTGACTTCACCTTTGTGTTCACCCTTTGTAAGGACAGCCGGCTCCGCCTTCGAAAGGACGGAAACTATGATGGATGCTATCTCGTCCATCTCCTCCTTTCCCATTCCGAGTGTCGTGACGGCGGCAGTTCCGATTCTGAGGCCGGAGGTGTACCATGCTCCGTTTTTATCGAAAGGAAGCGCATTCCTGTTGAGCGTTATTCCGCACTCCCTCAGAAGGCTCTCGGCCTGGCGTCCGTTGAGTCCATATTTCGATACGTCAATCAGCATGAGATGGTTCTCCGTTCCTCCGGTAAGGACCGAAGCACCCTTTTCAATGAAGGCGGAAGCCATCGCCGAGGCATTATCGACAATACGGTGAGCATACTCTCTGAATTCCTCGCTTTCAGCTTCCCTGAGTGCAATGAGCTTGGCGCTCATGACGTGTGGAAGCGGTCCTCCGATTACGAGCGGACAGCCCTTGTCGACACTCTCTTTGAACTCCTCCCTGCAGAGGATCATGCCGCCTCTGGGGCCGCGGAGAGTCTTGTGCGTCGTCGTAGTCACCACATCCGCCCACTTCACCGGGTTGTACTCGTCCTCGAATACCTTTCCGGCAACGAGCCCCGCAAAATGTGCCATGTCTACCATGAAGACGGCACCGACAGAGTGTGCGATTTCGCTCATGCGTCTGAAGTCGACCTTCCTCGAGTATGCCGAATAGCCGGCAAGAAGAATCAGCGGCTTTATCTCCTTCGCCAGTCTTTCGATTTCGTCGTAGTCGAGAAGACCAGTCTCCCTGTTGACGGAGTATGAGTAGGCATCGAAGAGCTGTGCGGAAATATTCTGCCTGTAGCCGTGGGTGAGATGACCGCCGGAATAGTAGTCCATTCCGAGAAGACGCTGGTTATGAAGCAGTTCCCTTATCCTGTTCCAGTCCTCCCTCTTCATCTCAGAAGGATTCTTCACTCCCATTTCCTCGAGTGTCGGAACCTGTATGCGGGAATTGAGAATCGCCCAGTAGGCACAGAGGTTGGCGTCAGCTCCGCTGTGGGGCTGCACGTAGGCGTGCTCGGCTCCGAAGAGACGCTTTGCCGTCTCGACTGCCTCGTTCTCGATTTCGTCAACGTTGTCGCATCCCGCATAGAAGCGGTGGAACGGGAAGCCCTCGGCATACTTGTCGGTAAGGAGGTTGCCCATTGCGGCCTGTACGGAGAGCGAGGAGAAATTCTCGCTTGCGATGAGCTTGAGATTCGTTCTCTGGTCCCTCAGCTCCTTCACGATTCTTCCCGCCGTCGAAGGGGAAACCCTTGCGACAAGATCGAGCTGGGAAAGATATAATGCCATCTCGTCGGTAATTCTGCCGTTGTTTTCCTTAAGATAATCAGTGAGTGCGCTCATAACCACCTCCCTACAGTCCCCTTCAGGGTCCGACTGAGTTTACCTCAAAAAAAAACGGAAATAAATAAGGAAGAACCGCATTCATGTTTTTTCTTTCCGCGACAGGCGGCCTCATGATTGACAGCCGCCGGCTCTATGTCTACACTGTTCAAGGTTTTAATAGGAGAAACGATGGCTAAAGAAGAAGCAATTGAAGTGGAAGGCGTTGTCAAGGAAGCTCTGCCGAATACGACTTTCCGTGTTGAACTGACAAACAAGCTTGTCATTCTTGCACACCTTTCGGGTAAGATGCGCAAGCATTATATCCGTATCGTCCCGGGCGACACAGTCAAGGTCGAACTCTCACCCTACGATCTCACAAAGGGCAGAATCATCTACAGAGAAAGATAAGCAATTACATGCATCAGATAGAAATGGGCCTCATCGGCCCGTTTTTTCATCGTCAGCTCTTCTCTTTGAGAATCACCCAGACCGCCCCGCTTCCGCCTCTGTTGAGGGGAGCCGAACCCGTCTCCTGCACAAACGGCGACGACGAGAGAAGCGAGAAGGTGTAATCCCTCAGAACAGAAGTTCCGCTCTCACTGTGGAGACCTTTTCCCGTTATTATCGATACCTTCCTCAGGCCGTGTTCTACAGACTCGGAGATAAACGAGGTAATCATCTCCCCGCTCTCCTTCTGCGTCTCACCGTGAAGATCAAGCGTCGCCTGGACATTCATGCGCCTGAGTTCGTTTATCGAGAGGGAGCTCTTCTTCCTGTTGTCACCCTTCTCCTCCATTATCTCGGAGAAGGTCTTCTCCCTGGGTTTCTCCGTCTGCTTCTCGTAGGACGAGAGAATGGAAGAGAAGGATTCCTTCGGTTCATATGGTTCGCTTGCCCTCTCGACTCTCTTCTTCTCCTCTGTCTGAGGCAGCTCTTCCTTCTTCTCCTCAACGGGACGGACGTAGTTCTCGTTGCGCCCTCCAAGGATTGACCAGGAGACGTTGGACGGAACCGTTTCCTCCTCGTCACGGATGAAGAAATCGGGTTCGGAAACCTCCGGCTTCTTCTCTTCCGCCCGGGGAGCTTCAGCCTTCACTTCCGCAGTTTTTCTCGTCTTCTCTCTGTCGTAGGAAGAGAGAATCTCGCCGAAGTCCTTTTGGGGAGTATACTGCCGGGATACTCTCTTCTTCTCAGGTTCCTTCTTCTCCGGCTTTTCTGTCTCTTCCGCTCTTTCTTCCTTCTTCTCCTCCACGGGACGGACGTAGTTCTCGTTCCTGCCGCCGAGGATTGACCATGAGACGTTGGAAGGAACTGTTTCCTCCCCGTCGTGTATGAAGAATGTCGGAGTCTCGACGGGAGCTTCGGCTTCAACGCCGGGAAGAGTCTCCTTCTTCTCTTCGGTCTTTTCCTCCTGTTTTCTCCTTACGGTCTTCGTTTCCTCGTATTCGTCGAGAATCGAGGCAAAGGAAACGGAGGAGGAATAACGGGGAGTGGAACGGGTGTATTTCTTCTCCTTTTCCTTATCCGCCT
>CAVILL010000024.1:15389-28925 GCA_963643635.1 Sphaerochaetaceae bacterium
CTCCTCTTCCTTTCTTACAAACGAGGGATTCCTTCCGCCGAGAACCGACCAGGAGACACCTTCTGCAATCTTTTCGTCCTCAGTCTCCTCGAGGAACATACTTGTTCCCCTCAGGACTTCGCTGACCTTCGCCTTTGCGTCTTCCTTAGTCTGTTTCTGTGTCCGGGGCTTCTTCTCTTCCTTCTCTCTGTAGATTCCCTCATACTGATTCAGAATATCGCCGAAGCTCTTCGTTGCAGTGTAGGAAGAACGGGATTCCTCCGTCTTCCGGGTCTTCTTCCCGTCCTTCTTCTTTCCGCCGTTCTCCCACTCGTCGAGAATGTCTCCGAACGAAACCGACGGAGAGGAGGACTTCTTCGGCATGCGGTAGGGGTCTCCCGTCTTCTCGTAGGACGAGAGGATGTCACCGAAGGAAAGAGAGGGGTTGTAGCCGTGAACGATTTCGCCCGGCTTCTTCCTCTCCGCCGGTGCGGCAGGCTTCTTCTTCTCTTCCTTCTTTTCCTTCAGTACGACCTTCGCGAAAGGATTTGAGACGCTGTTTCCCTCGTCAATCAGCATCCTTCTCACATCGGGCCGGTTGTTCTTCTTTCCCACTTCAGACTTCCCTGATATCGAGTATGGAATCGACAAGCGGGCGTATAGTCTCGCCGAGCTTCTCCTTGTCTATTCCGTTGACCTTCATGATGATTGTCGAATAGCCCATCTCGCTGTCGAGATTGCCGATCGATATTATGTTCGCTCCGAGCGAGTGCAGAGCCTCGCTGACTGTGGCGATTGCACCGGGTCTGTCCTTTATGGAGAAGGACACCCTTATTCCGTAGTGTCTCGTTCCGAAGAGCTCGATGAGGAGCTTGAACATATCCGAGCGTGTGACGACGCCTACAAGCTTTCCGTTGTAGTCGACGACGGGGAGAATCGAGACATCGAGGTCGGCCATCTTCCTGGCAGCCTGCTCGACGGGATCGTCCGTGTAGACAGTGATGACTTCCCGGCTCATGATGTCGCCGACAGTCATGAGTGAGAGCTGCCGTGCGAACTCGACCATGCTCAGCTTACCCGCGGCGGAAGCGTTCGTTATGTTCTTCTCGGATACGATTCCCACGAGGTTGCCGTCCCTGTCGAGGACGGGAAGGCGCTGTATGCCTTCGCTCTTCATTATCTCGATTGCATCGAAGAGAGGTGTATCGGGAGTACACGTAACGGGATTAGGGGTCATTCTTTTTGCAACTGTCATATTTCTCTCCTGTGAGTATTTTACGTCAAAGATAAGTGAAAGAAAAGAACTCTGACTTGAACACTTTCCCTCTCTTACCTATAATCATACAGTATTCCGGCCCCATGGTTTAATGGATAGAACAAATCCCTCCTAAGGATTAGATGGCGGTTCGATTCCGCCTGGGACCAGTTAAAGCCTTGTCAGAACGACAGGGCTTTTCTTTTATACATATATAATTAGACTCGTTCATAATCTGTAGGCAGCCGGAAGTTTCAATATAGTGTGCAGGACATCACGAAGGAAGTTGAACGGTCACTTGATGAAATTCCGGCAGCAGAAAAGGAAAAAACATGTTGCCTGAACGGAGACCGGACCATATATTTCCTGTATGAGTGAATATCTGTGGTATGTGCTTGCCTCTCTCGGGGCGGGAATCGGAACGGGCTTTGCGGGCCTCAGTGCCGCGACCGTGATGGTTCCGGTTCTGATTGTCCTCTGCCCCTCGTTCAAGGGAGAAGACGGAGCATACGCGGCTACCGCAGTCGCTCTCGCGAGTGATATCATCGCATCGGCCGTGACGACCCTTGTCTACTGGAGGAAGGGTAACATCAACCTCCGCCGGGGCTGGATCATGCTCGTCTCGGTTGTCTCAATGTGCGTTCTCGGCTCAGCTGCGGCATACATGGCGGGAGGTGTAGTCCTGGGATCCTTCTCACTCTTTCTCACCTTCTTAATCGGAATAAGATTCCTCCTGAAGCCTGACACAGGAAGAGCGGACACGGAAAAAGGAAGAAACGGAATGAGCTCAAAAGACATTGTTCTCTCCCTCTTCTTCGGCCTCACCATAGGATTCGGTACGGGCTTCGTTGGAACGGGCGGCGGAATGATGATGCTTATCGTCTTCACTCTCTTACTCGGTATGGACCTGAGGAGCGCCGTCGGAACAGGCACCTTCATCATGACACTTACGGCTCTCATCGCCTCCGTCAGCCACTTTCTCATCGCACCCGGAATTCTCACGGTGCATCTCGATGCTCTGATGGTTTCAGTTCCGGTGGCGACAGTATCGTCACTCCTGTCGGCAAAGGCCGCGAACAGGGTGAAAAGCCGCACCGTCGGCCTCATGACGGGCGCAGTACTCACCCTCCTCGGGGCGGCAATGATTTTCCTCAAATACAGGGACTTCATTCTTTCGAGCAGTCTCATCACGGGAATTGCGTCCTGCATGCTGGAATTCTGTGAGTACGTCTTCTTCGAGGCTGTTGTACTCATAATCGTCTACCTGGTCTTTCCGAAGCTTCCGAAGTACATATTCCGCAAGCTCCTTCACGTTGTGGCTTTCTCATCCCTCGTCGAGATGACAATGGAAGCGGGAGAATGGTACATCGCATCACTGACGGCTCTTCTCTTCGCTGCGCTCATTTTCCCCGTTCTTCAGGCAAACGAACACTGCTCCTGGTACAGGGGACTCTTCGTTGAGAAGAAGAGAGGAGAAGTCAAGAAGAGCCTCGTGCTCCTCTTCGGCATGTATGCCCTTCTCACCGCCATCTGCTGGGGACTCCTCTGTAAGAGATACGTCGCGGTGACATCCGTTCTGATGTGGGGTGTCGGCGACGGAGCCGCGGCGATCTTCGGCCGCACGTTCGGGCGACACAGGACGGGACTCAGACATGCCGACGGAAACAAGACCTGGGAGGGAACGGCGGCGATGCTTGTCTTCGCGTTCCTTGCGGGAACAGCGGGGATGCTCATCGCGGGTGTCGGGGAATGGTGGAGGATAGTCTTCTATCCCCTGATTGCCTCCCCCTTCTCCGCCTGTACGGAGCTTTTAACGAAAAACGGCGACGACACCGTGACGGTACCTCTGGTGACCGCCTCTGTAATCGCCGCTCTTTCGTTCATATTCTGAAGAGTCATTTCTTCCGTCTTACGAACTTCTTTCCGGTCTTCGGTTTCGACCTGTGCTCCTCGATCAGAGCCCTGACCCTGTCGTCTGTGAGGGATGACGGGTCGGCCTTCTCCGCTGCACTGAGCGCAACGTTCTCACTACCCCACTTTATGTAGTAGCCGTACTTTCCGGAGACAAGAAGCGGCTTTGTGCCGTCGACTTCTGAAAATTCCCTTTCCGCATCGACTGTCTTCCTTTCGCCTTCCTTCTTACCTGCGGAGACGATTTCCTTCAGTCTCTCGAGAGTGAGGCTCTCGGGGTTCTTCCTGTCCCCGGCGGGAATGCGGACGTTCTCGTCACCCCACTTTATGTAGAGGCCGTAGCGTCCGGAGGCAAGAGAGAGGGGCCTGCCGTCGAGTTCGCCCTTCACGGAGCGCACCTCCGCAGGAGAGACTATGTCCTCCATCTTCACACCGAAGGGGTCCTTAACCTTTATGTTCTTTCCATTGTACTGGGCATAGAAGCCGTAGGGGCCGACCTTGAGAACCGCAGCGTTTCCCTCGCTGTCGCTCCCGATAGTGAGAGGAAGGGAGAAGAGGAGCTCTATGTAGTCCTCTCCCGCATCCTCGGCCTTCGTCTTCAGGGCCTTCGGCCACGTTGCCGTCGCACCGTCCTCGATACGCTCGAAGTAATCGCCGTAGCGCCCCTTCTTCAGATTGTACTTTCCGTAGAGTGTCCGGGTCTCCTCCTCACCGGGGAAGAGAATCGATTCGGCATCGCTGTCCGTGAATGTTCCGGGCAGCATCGTCGGAGGAATGGAACGCATGAGATCCTTTCCGTTTCCGTCCTTGAGGGACGATAGGATGTAAGGACCGAACTTTCCGATCTTTATCTCGTATGTAACCTTCTCGCCGTTGTGTTCGAACTCGTTCTTCAGTCCTTCCAGTTTTAGGCTCTTGGCTTCTCCGGTGGTTATCGTGGCACCGACGTTTCTCAGATCCTCACTTAGTCCCATTGTGTCCTTCCTTGCCGAACCAGAAGGAGGAAAGATACTCTTCCTTCTCCTCCTCACCTCTGGCTATTCTGTCCAGTCCCGCCTCCATGTCCTTCGTGAAGTCGTAGGCTATGTAGCCCGGGAAGCTCTTCTCGAGGAACGCCTCGACGAAGAAACCGGTGAATGTCGGAACGAGTACGTTCTGCTGTCTCACGACATAGCCGCGGTCGATGAGAGTGGAGATGATTGTGGCATAGGTACTCGGACGTCCTATCTCCTCGCTCTCGAGCTTCTGAACGAGGGATGCCTCGCTGTAGCGCTGCGGGGGCTGGGTCGTATGACTCTTAGCCTCCAGGGACGCGAAGGTGAATATATCACCCTCCTTGAGAGAAGGAAGTGTCTCCTCCTTCTCCTCGACAGTGTCTGACGAGACCATGTACACCTTTCTGAAACCTTCGTAGATGATTACCGATCCGGAGGCCGTGAAGATGCAGTCTCCGCACTGGATATGAACCGAGGTGACGGCCTTCACGCAGTCCTTCATCTGGGATGCAATCGTGCGCTTCCAGATGAGCGTATAGAGCCTCAGTTCGTCCCCTCTCAGTCCCGTCTCCTCGGGAGTACGGAATCTGTCGCCTGCGGGACGTATTGCCTCGTGGGCCTCCTGGGCACCGAGGGTCTTCGCCTTGTACTGCCTTATCTGGAGCATCGAGTCACCGTACTTCTCCCTTATGTAGGATGCAGCGGCATTGATGCACTCCTGGCTGAGTGTCGGGCTGTCCGTTCTCATGTATGTTATGTATCCGTTCTCGTAGAGCCTCTGTGCCAGTGCCATTACTTCCTTGGCACTCTTACCGAGCTTCCTCGTCGCATCCTGCTGGAGCGTCGATGTCGTGAACGGCATGCTGGGCTTCTCCGTCTTCTTCGTCTGCTGGACATCCGAGACCCGTGCACTCATGCCCGTCAGGGAATGAGAGAGCTCCTCGGCCTCCTCCAGCGTCAGGACCTTCACGCCCTTCTTCACCTCCCCCGTCTCTCCGTTGAAGCTCTTCGATGATGCGACGGGCGTGGAGGAAATCGACACGAGTGTCGATGTGAAGGCGGGAGTCGTGTCAGAGAGGGCACTGAGGGATGCGTAGTCGGAGAAGCGGAAGCGCCTTCTCTGGTTCTCCTTCTCGACGATGAGTTTCAGTGCCGGTGACTGGACTCTTCCCGCGGAGTACTTTCCGCCGAGCTTACGCGAGAGAATCGGAGATATTCCGTAGCCCTGGAGGCGGTCGACGACACGCCTTGCCTCCTGGGCGTAGACGAGATTCATGTCTATGTCGCGACAGGACGAGAAGGCCTCGGTTATGGCCTTCTTCGTTATCTCGTGAAAGACCATTCTGTATACCGGACAGGTGGGTTTGAGAGTGTTGTAGAGATGCCATGCGATGCTCTCTCCCTCGCGGTCCTCATCGCTTGCCAGTACAAGCTGGTCGACACCCCTGAGTGCAGCCTTGAGCTCGCCTATGAGCTTCTCCTTGCCTTCGACGACAGTGTAGTCGAGCTTGAAGCCGTGGTCCACGTCTATACCGTAGACTCCGCCCTTCTTCGGATCGGGGCTGGGATTGAGATCTACTATGTGCCCCAGCGACGCCATTACACGGCATGTCGGGGGCAGGTACCTGCTTATCGTCTTCGCCTTCGTCGGCGACTCGACGATTATAAGTGTCTTCTTTGCGGGGTCTGCAACCAAAATGCACCCTCCTGTCAATCAATAAGGGTAAGCGTGAACTTACCGTCGCTTCCCTTCTCCACGTTCTGGAAGAACTTGCCTTTGGCTATGTCCTGGTCGGCGTCCATTGAGAAAGTTAATTGTTTGTTGCCGTTTTCGTCAAGAGAAAAGACATACTCCACCTCGACCGTGATTTCGATACCGAAAGCAGATGTTATGATCTGTGTCAGAATGCTGTCTTCCGTCACGGTACTCTCTCCCATCATCCACTTTCCGGGAGTGAAGACCGTCGTGTTCATTCTCCTGTTGTTTGTTCTGAACGCCTCGCCGGCACTCGAATCCTCGTCGTAGTCGTGCCACTCTGAGTATCCTTCCTCATCCGGCTGATAGAGCGGGAATACACGGTATTCCTTTCCCTCGTAGACGAGGTAGAGATTGTACATCCAATCTTCGTCAACGCTCTCCACCCTTACGGTGAGTTCCTTCACCTTCCCCCAGTTGGACTTCTTCGTGTTGTTGTCCCAGCGGTAGGTGCCGTCCCAGGATGCGGACAGGGCGAGTGTACATATTAATAATAAGGTAATGAGAACAAGCTTCTTCTTCATTCTTCCCTCCGGAGAAGTAAGGCTCTGTTTATCTACCACCTTATCTGATTAATGTCCAGATGTAGGGAAAGTGCAGAGATGAAGGAGAAGAAACTCCGCTCTTCACTTTCCATTCCTCATGGGCTAGACTGTTCTCATGAAAAAGACAGCTTTTCCGCTATTGGTTCTGATCCTCATCATCCTCTCTTCCTGCACAGTCACCGAGACCCTCACGGCAGGAACCGGCTACTCCGGCTCGTCGAGAAGCAGTGTCACAGTCGACCCTTTCTTCCTCTCGGTACTCGAGGACTTCTCGTCATTCTCTGCGGGAGACGGCTATACGATAATGGATGACGCCATGGTCGGCTTTGCGGAAAAGGTGAACTCCTCGTCATCCGCTTCAAACACCTCCATCGTCTCCGACGGAGAGGGAAAGAGATACATAATCTCCTTCGACTACTCGTCTCTCACCTCTCTTCTGAAGGACCTCAACAACGGAGAAGGCAACACGCTCCTCAGTGTCACCTCCTCTTCGATTTCCTTCAATCTCTCACTGGACAACTACTCCGAACTCAAGAGCGTGATTCCGTTCCTCAGCGACAGCAACTTCGAGGTATACGGTCCCGAGTACTCCAACGGCATGACGGAGGACGAATACAGGGAGATGATCACCTTCCTCCTGGGGGACGAAAGCCCCGCCGCCCTCGATAACAGCACGGTATCCATCACGATAACAACGCCGGGGGCCATAACTTCTGTCGAGGGCGCAGTGAAGACGGGAGCGAAGACGGCGGTCTACACATTCCCCGTAATCGACTTCCTCCTTCTCAACAATCCCATATCATTCTCTGTGAAGTGGAAATGAGAAACCGGCTCCGGCCGGCTTTTCAATGCGTGAAAAAGCCCCCCGGTACGGGGAGCTCCAGACATGTTCTACATCTTCTGTTATTGAGGGTAGCCGCCAGAAGAAGCGGGATCGGGAGGGCAGATTCGGAATGAGGCCCTTTCCTTCTCCCATCCGCCTTGATGTGGCCGGGCGGGGAACACAATCTATAGACTTCAGGCTTATTTCGAGTAGAACTCTACGACAAGCTGGTCGTTGACTTCGATAGGAATTTCCTTTCTCTCGGGAAGTCTGGAAAGAGTTGCTGTCCAGTTGTCCTGGTCGACAGTGAGGAAGTCGAGGTTGAAGGACTTTGCGCCCTTGAAACATGCTTCGAACTGTACGTTGCTTCTTGACTTTTCCTTGAGGGAGACGACATCTCCGACCTGAACCTGGTAAGAAGGAATGTCGACCTTCCTGCCGTTGACGAGAATGTGGCCGTGGCTGACAAGCTGACGAGCGAGTCTGATGGAATTGGCGAAACCTGCTCTGTATACGAGGTTATCGAGTCTTCTCTCGAGAGAGATGACAAGAGCATCACCGGTCATCATCGAAGACTTGAGAGCCTTCTCATAATAGCGGTGGAGCTGCTTCTCCATGACGCCGTAGTAAGCCTTGAGCTTCTGCTTCTCTGTCAGCTGCTTTGAATAGTCAGTTGGCTTCTTTCTCTTTGCGAAAGCCGGGCTGCCGGCTCTCTTCATTGCCTTAGGGTGTCCACAAACATTAACCCCAAGTCTTCTGCACTGCTTAAATCTAGGAGTGAAATTTCTTCCCATGATTTAGACCCTCCAGTTAGAATTTTGGATTTATGTCGAAACTCGACTTATCCAATTTACTCCAAAGAAAATAAATATGTCAATTTGAAGAATTGTGAAATTCCGGCATATTTTCACTCTTTTTCTCCTCTTCACTGCTATAATCTCACTTATGAACAGAAAATCATGGTTTGCACTCATCATAATCGGACTCGCCGGACAGATAGCCTGGACGGTGGAGAACATGTACTTCAACACCTTCATGTACAATACGATAACGACCGATCCGTCGTACATCGCGGCTATGGTCTCCTCGTCGGCAGTCGTGGCAACGCTGACGACGCTCATCATGGGTTCTCTCTCCGACAGACTCGGAAAAAGGAAGATCTTCATATCACTGGGATACATAATCTGGTCCTTCACGGTCCTCGCCTTCGGCCTGATAAAGCCCTCGACGCTCGGAGGAGTCACAGCAGCTGCGACTCTCGTCGTCGTAATGGACTGTGTCATGACATTCTTCGGTTCGACTGCAAACGATGCGGCATTCAACGCCTACATCACCGAAACGGTGGACACAAAGAACAGAACGAAGGTCGAAGCCGTCGTGCAGGTACTGCCGATGATCTCGATGCTCTTTGTCTTCGGCGTGATGGACGGCTTCACGCAGAAGGGCGAATGGACGACCTTCTTCACGGTAACGGCCCTGATAATGCTTATATCCGGCATTCTCTCCGTCTTCCTCCTCGAAAAGGACAGGGGTGAGAAGAAGACGGACGTGAAGCTCCGGGACCTGCTTCTCTTCGGCTTCAGGAAGAGTACGATAGAAAACAACGGGAATCTCTACATCGCGCTCATTGCATACGCGGTCAACGCACTCGCGATGCAGGTGTTCTTCCCCTACCTCATAATCTACATGCAGACATACCTCGGCTTCAAAGACACGTATGTAATCATCCTCGCCGCAGCTCTCGTTCTGGCATCCGTCGTCTGCATAATCGGAGGCAGGATCGTCGACAGAAAGGGAAGAGTGAAGAGCAGCATTCCGATGATAGGTCTCATGACAGCCGGACTTGTGATGATGGCCGCGGCGCGCTCGTTCGTCTTCACGATCATCGCCGGAACGGTGATGATGAGCGGCTATCTTCTCTCCGTGTCGATCTTCTCGAGCATGGTACGTGATTACACTCCCCCCGGAAACGAGGGTGAGATCCAGGGAATAAGGATGATCTTCCAGGTCATGCTTCCCATGGTCATAGGGCCGTATATCGGAGCAATCGCAATCAAGGGCTCGAACCTCACATACGTCGAACTCGGAGTCGAGAAGACAGTCCCGACACCTCTCATCTTCGTCCTTGCGGCAGTCGTCGAAGTATTCACTCTCATTCCGGTTCTGGTGCTCAGGAAGAGGGAGAGGAAAGCATGATTCCGCTTCCCGAATACCCCCGGCCTCAGGAGAGACGTGACGGAGAATGGCTCTCTCTCAACGGAGAATGGAAATACGAGATAACCGACCTCTCCAGCAGATTGATAAGGAAGGGAACAATCCTCGTCCCCTACTCTCCCGAGGCTCCTCTCAGCGGTGTGGGCCACATTCTCCAGCCGGGAGAGACTCTCTTCTACGAGAGGGATGTCGAGTGGCCGTACGGCTTCGAGAGGAGCAGCGAGGAGCTCATACTCCACTTCGGAGCTGTGGATTATGAAGCGAAGGTCATCGTCGACGGCGACGATGTTCTTGAACACAAAGGTGGCTACCTTCCCTTCTCCATCTCACTCGATAAACCCCGTTTCCATCTCTCGGTTGTCGTGAAGGACCCGACTGACGAAGGGGAACAGGAGAGAGGAAAGCAGAAGCTGAAACGGGGAGGAATATGGTACACACCGCAGTCGGGAATCTGGCAGACGGTGTGGATCGAGAAGGTACCGAAGACACACATAACATCAATCCGGACAGTGCCGTCCCTCACGGGCTTCACACTCACGGTCGAGACGACAAAAAGGGGAGAGGGAAAGGTTGAAATGGAAGGAAGGGAGTATCCTTTCAGAAGCGGCCAAATGCTTGAAATCGAAATCGAAAATCCTCACCTCTGGTCTCCGGAGGATCCGTTCCTGTACAGCTTTGATGTAGTATATGGAGACGACAGGATTCACTCATATACGGCACTGAGAACCTTCGCCGTCGGAGACGACGGAAAGGGGGTGAAGAGACTTCTTCTCAACGGAAAGCCGTACTTCCACCACGCCCTCCTCGACCAGGGCTACTACCGGGGCGGTCTCTACACGCCGGAGAGCGAAGAGGAGATGGTGGGGGATATAATCCTTGCAAAAAGGATGGGCTTCAACTGCCTCAGAAAGCACATAAAGGTGGAGCCCCTCAGATGGTATTACGCATGCGACAGAATCGGAATGCTCGTCTGGCAGGACATGCCATCGGGCGGCGGAAAGTACTCGTTCCCCGTGGTCTCCGCCCCGCTGGTCATAGGCTCGCACCTCAAAGACAGCCACTACGGCCTCCTCAGACGTAAGGATGAGGCAATGCGGAAGGAGTTCGAGGAACATCTATCACAGATGATCAACCACCTCGGAAACGTCGTCTCCATCGCCATGTGGGTTCCCTTCAACGAGGCATGGGGACAGTTCGACAGCGTCCGCATAGGAAGAACGGTCGAGAAGCTCGACCCGGCGAGAACCGTCGACTACCACTCGGGATGGCTCGACCAGAAAAAGGGATCATTCAGAAGCCTTCACGTCTACTTCCGTCCCTACCGATTCAGGAAGGACAGGTACAGCCGCTGTGTGATTCTCACCGAATTCGGAGGCTACGGCCTTGCAGTCCCCGGCCACAGATACTCGGAGGACAAATTCGAATACAAGGGGTATAAGACGAAGGAAGAGCTGACAGACGCAGTCATATCGATGTATCGCCGAGACATATTCCCCGCAAAGGAGAAAGGTCTCAGCGCAGCGGTATATACGCAGCTGAGTGACGTCGAAGACGAACTCAACGGCCTTGTAACCTATGATAGAAGAGTCGTGAAGATGGATGAAGATAAAATGAGGGCGATGGGAGAGGAGCTCATCAGACGTTGAACTTGAAGAAGACTATGTCTCCGTCCTGGACGACATATTCCTTTCCCTCAAGTCTGAGCTTTCCCGCTTCCCTGACCTTCTGTTCGCTTCCGTATTCGACAAGGTCGCTGTAGTTGTATACCTCGGCCTTGATGAAGCCCTTCTCGAAGTCGGAGTGGATGATTCCCGCACACTGGGGGGCCTTACTGCCCTCCCTGAAGGTCCAGGCTCTGTCCTCGTCCTTTCCGGCAGTGAAGAACGTTCTGAGTCCGAGAGCATGGTAGGCAGCTCTCACGAGGTGATTCAGACCCGATTCCTCGAGCCCCACGGCCTCCAGGAATTCCTTCTTCTCTTCCTTAGTCTCGAGCTCGGCTATCTCGGCCTCGATCTTGCCGCATATAACGACGACGGGGGCGTTGTTGTCGGCTTCAGCGATCCTTCTCACACGCTTTACGTAGTCGTTGTCCCCGCTGATGCCATCCTCGTCGACGTTGCAGACGTAGATGACCGGCTTGAGGGTGATGAGATGGAGGTCGTACAGGAGTTCCTTCTCCTCCTCGTCGAAGCCCAGTCTTCTCGCGGGGATTCCCTCCGAGAGATTCTTCAGGAGCTTCTCGTAGAGAGGCAGAACCTTCTCGTTCTCCTTCGCCTGCTCCTTGCTGATACGGGATAGCTTGCTCTGCTTCTGATAACGCTTGTCGACAGTGTCCCAGTCGGCGAGAGCGAGTTCGATGTCGATGGTTTCTATATCATTCTCGGGATCGATTCTGTTGTTGACGTGGATGATGTCGCCGTTGTCGAAGCACCTGACGACATGTGCAATGACGCCCACCTCCCTGATGGCACCGAGGAATCTGTTGCCCAGCCCCTCGCCCTGGCTCGCACCCTTCACGAGACCCGCGATGTCGACGAATTCGACTGTTGCCGGGACAATGCGTGCAGGCGGAATGAGCTCGACTATCCTGTCGAGTCTCTCATCCGGAACGTTCACCATTCCGATATTCGGATCAATAGTACAGAAGGGATAGTTCGCCGCCTCGGCGGGAGCAGCCGTCACGGCTGAAAAGATAGTGGACTTTCCGACATTCGGGAGTCCGACAATACCACAGTTAAGACTCATCGTTTTTCCTCGAAGTCACATTATGCAACAAAAACGGTTTTAATGCTATTATCGGAATATGGATGAAGAGCGCGTTCTTCTCGTGACCACCAGAGAGACGGGGGAGGACGAGAGAAGAGTATATCTGAGGGAAGTCGAGATCAGAAGCCTCATAGAGACACTGGGGCTCCCCGTCGTATTCCAGAAAAGCTTCACAATCAGGGAAGAGAGCCGCTCCTCCTTCTTCGGCAGGGGCCAGATTGACGAGGTACGTGAGATAGCCGCGGGAGCGGATGCAACGGAAGTCATCGTAGATGCCTTCCTCTCGCCGAAGCAGGAGATGAGAATCGAGGAGGAAGTCGGGCTCCCCGTCTCCGACAGGGAGGCTGTAATACTCTCGATTTTCCGCATCAACGCCCACTCGAAGGAGGCAAGGCTCCAGACAATGAAGGCCACGGCCGTCTACCAGAAGCCCCGGCTCATCTTCAGGGAAGCCAACTACTCCCAGCAGCGCGGCGGAGTCAGAGGCGCAAAGGGAGAGGGAGAAAAGGAAATAGAACTCCAGAGACGTACAATCGAACGACAGATCACCGCTCTCGACAGGGAGATAAGGGAGATAAGAAAGATAAGGGAGACCCAGCATAAGAGAAGGGAGAAGAACAGCGTCTTCTCCTTCGCTCTCACGGGCTACACGAACTCGGGTAAGACCACGATTCTCTCATCCCTTACGAAGAACGCCCCGCCTCCGGAGAACAAACTGTTTGCCACTCTCGACACGACATCGAGGCTTCTTACTCTGCCGTCGGGAAAGGAGGCAGTACTCTCGGACACCGTCGGCTTCATCCGCAACCTCCCGCCGTCCCTCATCGAGGCATTCTCCTCCACACTCGAGGAGGCTCTCAATGCAGACGCAGTCATAATAGTCGCCGACGCTTCGCACCCCGACGCCGCAGAGTGCTTCAGAACGACTCTCGAAACAATCCGCTTTCTCGGCGCCGCGGACAGGATAAGACTCGTCGTCATCAACAAGATAGAGTCAGTGTATGATGACATATCTCTCTCGTTTCTGAGGAGTTCGGGATACCGCACAGTCGAGACGAGCTTCACGGAGAACATCGGAAGAGAAGAACTCCTCATGGCACTCGACGACATCGTGAGTGAAAACTATACCTCTCTCACGCTCCTTCTTCCCTACTCCTCCCCTCTCTTCTCGTCCCTGAGCTCTCAGAGGCTGATAAAAAGCGCAGACTACAGGGAGGACGGAATCCTCGTCGAAGCGGAGGTCCGGGTAAGCGAAAAGGAGAAATACTCCCCCTTCATTCATAAATAAAGGG
>CAVILL010000025.1:0-28169 GCA_963643635.1 Sphaerochaetaceae bacterium
TCCGAACGGCTCCCTTAAATTGTATCAAGTACACCCATCAATGATGCCCGGAACGAGACTCGAACTCACACACCGTTACCGGAACTAGGACCTGAACCTAGCGCGTCTACCAATTCCGCCATCCGGGCAATCTGATGAAATGTTATTCATTATTCCTTTACGGGTCAATAGACGAAAAGAGGCAAAATGACGCTTACAAGTTGCCTATCGCTCTCAAAGAAGGTAAAATTCCTCTCATGTTGAATATACTTTTTCTCGGCGAGATAGTCGGAAGATGCGGCGGCAACGCTCTGAGAGCCGGGCTCGGCAGGATAAAAACGGAATACGGCATCGACTACACCGTCGTTAACGGAGAGGGCATGACCAACGGCTACGGAATCGGAAAGGCCCACGCAGTGCTGCTCGGCAAGTCCGGAGTCGATCTTGTCACGGGAGGCGAGAAGCTCTTCTACAAACCCGACATGGTCGAATTCATGGGCCACTGTTCCTTTGTCCTCAGACCTCTCAACTACCCTCCCCTCTGTCCGGGAAAATCCGTGAAGAACGTCACTGTAAAAGATACACAGCTTCTCATCATAAACCTCCAGGGCAACTCGTCCATGAGGCAGTCCATACAGAATGCATTCGTCGCTGTCGACGGCTTTCTTAAGAAGGTCGAGGGAGACCCGGTGATTTTCGTCGTCTACCACGCCTCTACGACAGCCGAGAAGGCTACGATGCTGCACTACCTCGACGGCAGGGTGCAGGGAGTCATCTGCACTCATACGAAGGTTCTGACTGCAGATGAGACTGTGACCGAAAAGGGAACCGCATTCATCAGCGATATCGGGAGAATCGGATCATACATGAGTGTCGGAGGCTTCGATCCCGAAACGGAAATCAGGAAGTACCGCTACCAGATTCCCCTCAGGAGCAGGGAGGCATGGCTGGATCCGAGAATCCAGGGTGTCGTCGTCACCATTGACGAAACGACGAAAAAAGCCGTGGGCATAAAGGTCATCGACGAGAAGGTGAACGTCGTGAAGCCGCAGGAAAAGGACGCATGACACAGACGGTTGCTGTTTCTGAAGTAAAGGACGGAGTCATCACGGTCGGCTGCTCGGAGTCGGCATGCCAGGGCTGCCACAGCGAAACCTTCTGCAACAGGAAGGGAACAACGTATGAAGTGGCAAATCCCGGTGACATTCCTCTCGAGCCGGGTGATTTCGTTGTTATCGAGATTCCCGAGGGAAAGGCCGTCTTCACGATCCTGATGAGTCTTCTCTTCCCTCTCCTCATGTTCCTCCCGGGCTATTTTGCCGGGAAGGCGATATCGGACAACGAGGTCGTCATGGCGCTCACGGGCTTTATGTTCATAGGACTGGGATTTCTCATCTCATGGCTTTTCTTCCGCAGACGACGGAAGGAATATTCGCCTTACGTAGTGAAGAAATTATGAAAAGACTCATGCTGCTTCTCCTGGTGTCTGTACTTCTTGTCTCCTGCTCCGGAAGCGAATCCGGAGAGGAGGAAAGCACGACGGGAGCCGTAATCTATCCCGACCTCGTAATGGAGAACACATCCTGCCAGGTCGGACGCTCGGATGACTCACCGATTGTTCTTGAAGCAGAGAAGATGACACTCTACTCCTCGGACGGCTACGCTCTTCTCGAGAACTTCTCGTTCAGATGCATCGGCGAGGACGGAGAGACCGAGACGGAGGGAAGAGCGGATAAAGGCTCGGTCGAACTCGACGGAAGCTCAATCGAACTCACGGGCACTGTCTCCTTCTCGCGCCCGAGTGACAACATGTACATAGAAGCGGAGAACCTCGTCTACAGCAGAGATACCGATGAGATAACAACAAAGGGCAGAGTTGTGGTAAACTCGGATGAAGGAGAGATTACGGGACGTGACTTCAGGGGTGACCTCAGACGGAGCGTCTACACATTCTCGGAAATAGAAAAGGGAGACTTTGCAATTGAATAGGAAACTCACGGCGCTCTTCATCCTCATTCTCGTCACCCTTTCCCTTTCCGCCGAGAGCATCTCGTTTGCGGGAGGTGAGAGTTCGCTGACCCTCAGGGAGGGCCAGAAGAGCGTCACGCTCTCCGGCGGCGCAGAAGTCTCCACGGGCTCGATTACAATAAAGAGCGACTCCATGTCCCTCACGGGAGACGACTGGCGCTACGTCGAGTGTACGGGTAACATCGTCATCACCGACAGCGAAAGAGGCCTCGAGATAAGAACCTCCACTCTCTGGTTCGACAGGGAGGAGGAAACAATCATAATCTCATCATGGTTCGAGATTGATGACACCCGGCAGGACCTCTATGCAACTGCCGGCAGCCTCAGATACGACATGAAGGACGAAAAGCTGGAGCTGGGAATGCAGGTCACCCTCATGAGGATAAGCGACGGCGAGGTGATGACATGCTCGAGTGAATCCCTCACATACGACAGAAACAATGAATTCGTCTCCCTCCGGGGAAAGAGCAGAGTCGAATGGAAGGGGGACGAATACTCTGCGGACATAATCTCCGTGGACCTGAAGAACGACGAGATATCTCTCTCGGGAAGAATAAGGGGAACCATCAATGGCTGATACTCTCACAGTCGAGCATCTCTCGAAGTTCTACGGCAGGAAGCACGTCGTCAAGGATGTCTCCTTCACGATGGAGAGCGGAGACATAACGGGCCTTCTGGGCCCCAACGGTGCGGGAAAGACAACCTCCTTCTACATGATAGTCGGCTTCATCAAGGCCAACGGCGGTACGATAAGGATAAACGACAGAGATATAACATCACTCGCGATGCATCAGAGAAGCAGGATGGGACTGGCTTACCTTCCGCAGGAGCCGAGCATCTTCCGTAAGCTCACAGTCGAGAAGAACATCCGCCTGGTGCTCGAGGCCCAGGACTACCTGACGCGTAAGGAGAAGAAGGAAAAGGAGGAGGAACTCCTCACGGCCTTCGGAATCGACAGAGTGCGCAAGCAGTACGGCTACACGCTCTCCGGCGGAGAGAGAAGACGTACCGAGATAGCACGCGCCCTCGCAACATCCCCGAGGTTCCTGCTTCTCGACGAGCCCTTTGCGGGAATCGACCCGAAGGCGGTCTATGAAATCAAGCAGATAATAAAGCACCTGAGTGACAACGGAATCGGAATACTCCTTACCGACCACAATGTCCGCGACACCCTCGAGATTACGACAAAAGCCCACATAATAAGCGAAGGCGAGATTCTCGTCAGCGGTACCAGGACCGAGGTTCTCGAGAACGAGAGGGCGAGGGAAATCTACTTCGGCCACGACTACGAGGAATACTGATGAACCAGAGCCTCACGACAGCCGCAGTCCAGACACAGAGACAGGAAACCTCCCTCATCCAGTTCCTGGACATGATGACGATGCCGCTCGAGGAGCTGAATGAGAAAATAAAGGCCGAGGCCGAGAAGAATCCCGTAATAGAGCTCAGGGAAACGGATTCCTCCTATGAGGAAATCGCGTCAAAGGCCTCCGGACACACCCCGGTGATGCACGACGAAGCCAACACCCCGTTCTTCGCATCCGATGACGACGACAGAAACGACTGGTTCGAAAAGGCGGTGAGCGAGAAGGAAAATCTCACCGGGCACCTCATGAAGGAGCTGGGGTGTCTCGAGCTCGACGATAACGTGAAGGCGACAGCAGAGACGATAATCAGCGGCCTCGACGAATACGGCTTCACCGGCCCCGAACCCGAGAGCCTCGTTCCGGAAAACGAGAAGCCCTACGTGAAGGACGCAGTGAAAGCCGTACAGAGTCTCGAACCCACCGGAGTCGGTGCAAGAGACTGGAAGGAAGCCCTGATGCTCCAGATCAGGGAAATCGAGAAGGACAGAAGCGAAGTCAGCCGCTACAGGGACATCATATACAAGGGACTCGAGTATATACAGAGAGGAGAGGAGGACAGACTGGCGAGAGCTCTCAGAATCGGAAGAGAGGACCTCGACGCCATGATAGACGTCATAAAGACACTCACCCCCTTTCCCGGTTTGAAGTACACATCCTCCTACACTTCCTACGCCGTCCCCGAAATCGAGATTCTCGTCCGTGACGGCGAGATAGTGATCCGTATGCTCTCCTCGGGGCTTCTGGGAATAGAGATAGATCCCGACCTCGTGAAACTCAGGGACGAACTCGGAGACAGCAGGGACAGGGAGGAGAGAGACGCAAGGAAGTTCCTCAGGGAGAACATCACGAGTGCGGAGAACCTTGTGAAGCTCATCGAGATGAGAAAGACCACGATGGAGAAGCTTGCGGTGCTTCTTGCAAAGAGGCAGCGGGAGTTCTTCTTCCACGGACCGCTCTTTCTCAAGGCCCTGACGATGACTGAGACAGCCGAGGAGCTCGGTGTCAGCGTCAGTACGATATCGAAGATGGGAAAGGACAAGTACATACTCACCCCATGGGGCACCTACCCCCTGAGATTCTTCTTCTCAACCGAGGTGAAGAGTTCTGTGGACGAGGATGTCTCGAAGACGGCGGTCATCCTGAAGATCAAGGAGATGATCGAGAACAACAGGGGAAAGAAGCTCTCGGACCAGAAGATAGCGGATGCACTCGAAGAGGAGGGAATCCACGTCGCCCGCCGCACCGTCAACAAGTACAGGAAGGAAATCGGGAAATGATGACGGAAAGCGAGATTCTCGAATTCATCAGGAAGAACGAACCCCATCCCTTACATGATGCCGCACGTACGAGCACCCTTTCCGAGTTTCTCGAGAAGGAGAAGAACGAATCCTTCTCCAGAATGCTCTTCCGTCTTATAAGGGAGAAGGGAATGAGCGAAGTCGACGTCTACCGAAGGGCGGGAATCACACCGCAGCATTTCTCGAAGATAAGGAGCAGAGACAACTACCGCCCGACAAAGGAGACGGTACTTGCACTTGCCGTCGCACTCAGGCTGACGCTTCCGGAGACGAAGGACCTTCTGAGAACTGCGGGCCTCGCCTTCACGCATGCCGAGAAGCGCGACATAGTCGTCGAATACTTCATAATCAACTGCAACTGGGACATCTTCAGCATCAACGAGACTCTCGACTCCCTCTCACTTCCCATTCTCGGATGATATCGCCCGGGAGGCTAACACTCACTCTCTCATCTACGCTATGGTAAAGGCGCAAAGGAGAGAAAAGACATGCTTCTATATTCACAGGACGCAATCGTATTCGGCTTCAGTGGAGAGGTTAATCTCTATCTTGATATCTGCGACGGAAAGATGACCATCATGTCCAGAAAATCAAGCGACAACGATGACGTATGGCGCAACGACTACACATTTCCGGAGGAGGATACCCGGAAGGTTCTCGCTCTTCTCGAAACAGAGTCTGAAGAGGAAACGGGTGAAAAACTCAGGGCGGAATTCTGTCCGGAAGACAACACCCCGGAAAACGGCTATGACGACACCGGCATAATGGAGAGGTTCATCTCAGCCTTTCTCTCGTACTTCCGAGATAACGGCATCCACTATACCGATGAAGAGTACATCCGGTTCGACGACACGGGAGAGGAAAAGAGAATGACGTTCCGCTTCTGAGAGGACAATCTGAAGATATTCACGGCTGCAATATTTTTTGATATCTGCAGCACACCATTCAAGAGAGATTCAGTCTCAGGAGACATTTTCGTGTTGAGAGTTGACTCTGACGGCAGTGTGTATGAGGATGAACCATCCGTGTACGAAACATCGAAGTTTGACCGCAACAGGAGAGACAGCTCTGTCATTTCCGAGGAGATTGAATACAGGCTGGCTTTAGATTCAAGTCTGTCGTAATGACAAACTTCCTCCTGTTGTCGGCTCCGCTCCGGGAAACGCTCTCAGTGCCAGCGGAGTCAATTTTATCGTGCAAGTCTCCTGGCGGATTCTGAAACGGGGTCTCCTCTTTTCAGAAATCAAAGCCCGCATCTTGCGGATAAGGAAAAAGGGTTGTAATCTACAGTCATATGAAGACTTGAGTAACGTGCTTTTGAGCATGCCAATCAAAGACTCCATCGCATCTTTGACCATTCCCCGCAAAAATGAAGTGGACCTGATAGGCCGGATGCACTGATAAGCAACGCTCCTTCCTGCCCCCAAAAATGAAGGGGATGTCATTGGGAGGTTGCTTATTCTTTTTTGACGGTTCGAGTGTTGCTCATGACTTCTCCAGTTTCAGACCATATCATCAAGGCGTAATCAACTGAGGGAGATAAGACGGAGGACAATCGGTGTCATCGCACAGAAGGTTGGTTATACTTATCTGATGGTATTAAGAGAAGCCCGGAGTCTCATTCAGCAGCGCTCTTAGTGCAGGGATAATCCCTCACGTTTTCTGTGTTTCATCCTCTTGACGACAGAGCATTTTCCATGTGATATTTTAACTGAAGCGCGTCGAAAGGCCCGCTTCACCAAGGTGTACTCGAATGAGCCACAGCAGTCCCTGGCGTGTGAAGGGTCGGGTATCCGAGTCTTCCACCCCGATTGATGGGGCTGTTTTTGTTGACAGTTTTCAGAGGGAAAGTGTAAAGTCCGGCCGGATGGAAACGAAAGTATGCCGGGGGGCTGAACATTTCTTTTCTACTTTCTTCCGAGATTTCGGATGCAGAATATGCCCTCGGATTTCATATTGACTTTTCTGGTTTTCAATGTAATGCTCTTTCCTAGGACATGACAATTCGTGTTTAGCCGGGAATGTGATTCCGGGTGTATCCTCCGACGTGGTTCAGCTTGGCAGTTAGTCAACCTTGACACCCCTAAGTCGGAGGCTTTTCTGTTTGTAACCCCGGAATTTTCATTTTTCTTTTGCCTTTTGAGAGATTGAATGTAATATTAAATCAAGGGAGGAAGGTTCTCCCCCGGTTTCCGACAGGAATAGCGCACAGACCGGGCATTCATGCCTGAAAGGAGAAGAGAGAAATGAACATCACATTCAGAGGAATCGGCTACACACCGAACGACGAAGACAGAGCATTTCTTGACAAGAAACTCCAGAAGATAGGATTCGCAGAAGATTATCTTCAGGATTTGGACGTTGCTGTAAGGAAGGAGGCAAAGGGCATAGGTTTCCACCTCGACGCCGTACTTCACTTCGTATGGAGAAAAGAGAAGCTGGTCTCGATTGACTGCTATGAATTATATGAAGGAATAGAGAAGCTCTGTGACAAGATCCAGAGTGTCGCAAAGAAGGAAAAGGAAATCACGAAGGACGTGTGAGTCCCCGTGCTTTTTACATTTGGAGAGGCTTTCCGCCTCTCCTTTTTTCGTCGGTTATGGAGTAGAATGACTCAGTGAAGGAAAAGACAAAGAGGCAGAGCGATATACTCGACTTCATCGCAACCGAAATCATAACGAACGGCCTTCCTCCGACCCTGAAGGAAATCGGAGACAGATTCTCCATGACGCCGGAAGGAGCCTACTATGCCGTCCATGCCCTCGAGAAGAAGGGCTGTCTCACACTCTCGAAGGACCGCAAGCGCAGCATAACCCTCACGGGAACAGAGCGGAACGAGAGGGAGAACGTCCCGGTGCCGTTCTTCTCCTCCGAGCCCGATGCCGCAGCCTTCGGGAGAAAAGCGGAGAAGACATTGATGATACGGCGCGGTACAGCCCTCTCGGGCGTCTTCGCCTACACCGTCACATCAGAAAGCATGATAAACGCGGGAATTCTCCCCGGAGACACTGCCGTGATAAGAAAAACGGACACTGCCCGGGACGGTGACATAGTCCTCGCACTCAAGGACGAGGAGTCCCCGCTCGAGCTGAGGCGTCTCCACACCTCCTCGTCCTTTTCCGAACTCTGGGCGGAAAACGACACAATGGGAATCATAAGACGCAAAAACTTCCCGATTTATGGTATTCTCATTGAAATACGAAGAAACTACTGAGGAACAGAATGGCTGAAGTATATTTACTCCTGGGACCCGAAGAGGGCGAGAAGAACAGTCTCATAAGAGAAAAGAGAAAGCAGGTTCTCGCTGCACACCCCGACGCGGAGTGCTACTCCTTCTTCGTCGGTGACGATGACGAGGCGTCGTACATATCTGCCGTAAGCCAGTCCTCCCTCTTCTCCTCCTGGCGCTTCATAGTTCTCAGGGGCTTCGAGAGTATAAAGAAGACGGACCGGGTATATACCCAGACAATCGAAGCGGTGAAGTCGGGACAGAGCGACCTTACTCTCATCATAGTTTCGACTGAATCGAGTACGTTCTCGTTCGACAAGGCCCTGACGGCTGCGGCAGGAAAGGAGAACACGAAAGTCTTCTGGGAGCTCAGTGAAAGCGACAAGAAGGGCTGGATAGTCCGGAAAGCCCGGGACGAAGGCTTCACCATCACTCCCGATGCCGTGGACGAGATTCTCTCCACAGTCGAGAACAACACAGAGGAGATGAAGAACCTCCTTCTGTCCATCACGAATTTTCTACGTCTCCAGGGAAAGAAGACTACGATCGACCGCGACGACATCGAGGCATATTCCACGGCGAGCAAGGGCGAGAACGGCTACACACTCTTCCGCGCCCTCGGGGAGGGAGACCTCGACAGGGCGCTGAGAATCGTGAACTCGATTCTCCTCAACGATCCTGCGGGAATGCTTCCGGCCGTTACAGTGTGCTCAAACCAGTTCAGAAGAATAGAGGAAGCGCTGAAGATGCGGCAGAAGCGTATTCCGGATGCGAAAATCTTCTCCGAGCTCGTCTCCTTCTCGACATACACTTCCACCTTCAAACCCCGCCCCGGCGTCACCTTCAAGGAAAAGGACCTCTTCCTGAAGACCATGAAGAACTATACCCTCGAGGATGTGAAGAGGATAATCCTCCTCCTCGGAAAGGCTGATACACTCGTCAAGAGCGCCTCCTCGGACACTCTGAAGATGATTTCCGAGCTTCTTGTCTATACGATAACAGTCGGAAAGGGAAAGGAAACCCCCATATCGCTTGACGGCGGTTCTCTCGTACCCGACCCCTTCAGAAGTTGAGCTTCCTCAATACCCTCTCCGCAACGGAGACGGGAATCTTCGCCCCCTTCGAAAGCTCTTCTGCAGAAAGCGAGAGAATATCTTCGACAGTACCGTACTTTTCCATGATGCGGCGGCTTCTCGCCTTCCCCACCCCCTCGATTGACTCGAGGAGCTTGAAGGATGCGTCGCTCGAGCGCATTCTCTGGTTGAAGGATGTCGCAAAGCGGTGACACTCGTCTCTCACGGCAATGAGAATCCTCAGTCCCGGGTCCGAGTGGTCGAGCTTAACCTCCCCTCCGTCGGGGAAGACTATCGTCTCCTCTTTCTTCGCAAGTCCCACCACCGGAATCGAAAGTCCCAGTTCGTCGAGTGCTGACAGAGCTGCATGGACCTGTCCGATGCCGCCGTCTATCATGATGAGTCCGGGCATTTCGTTACCCTCATCCTTCTGACGCCTGTAGCGTCTGAAGACGGCTTCGTTTATCGACTTGAAGTCGTCGATCTCCCCTTCCTGCAGGCTCTTCATCGAGAAGTGTCTGTACTCCTTGTTCGAGGGATTTCCGTCACGGAAGACAATGAGCGACGAGACAGTGTACTTACCCGAAAGCTGCGCGATGTCGTAGCCCTCGATGAGGCGCGGAATGTTCTCAAGTCCGGTTATCTCCTTCAGTCTCTCCAGAGCCGGCGTGTTGTCGACGCTCCTGAGTCTCTTCTCGACATCCCTTGCGGCATTCTCTCCTGCAAGCCTCAGAATCCTGAAGTGTTTTCCGTCCTTCGGTATCTCGACCCTTATGTCACCTCCGAGCTGCTCTCTGAAGTATTTCGATAAAAGCTCCGAGTCTATGTCGTGAGATACAAAGAGCTCCTTCGGAAGCGATTCACCGTCCGAGTAGTACTGGATGAGAAACGAGAGAAGAGTCTCCGTCTCGTTGCCGAGGCATTCACTCCTGTAGAGGGCCTTTCCGATGAGCCTGCCTTCCCTGAACTGCATGATGCTGACAGTACAGAGATACGCTCTCATCTCGATTGCCGCGTAGTCGCGCTTATCGAGTGCGTCCTCCTTCCCCACTTCCTCCACTGCCTGGTTCTTCTGCATGACGGTAAGGGCCCTGAGGAGGTCCCGTTTCCGGGCGGCGGTCTCGTAATCGAGCTTCCTCGAAGCCTCCATCATCTCCTTCTTCACTCTCTCGGTGAGGGACGAGTCGTCGCCGTCGAGAAACGACTTCACCTCCTTCACGTACTCACCGTAGTCCTTAGGCGTAACGGCATCGATGCAGGGACCGGAACACTTATGAAGATGGTAATAGAGGCATGGCATATCCCGTTTCTTCAACGGTCCCTGACAGCGGCGCAGAGGATACATCTCCTTCACGGTATCGAGGTACATGTCGAGGCGCTTGCCGTCGGGGTACGGGCCGTAGTACGCAGAGCCGTCCTTTATTATGCGCCGCGTCTTGAAGACCCTCGGATAAAGCTCGGATGTGATTCTTATCACGGGATAGCTCTTACCGTCCTTGAGAAGGATGTTGTAGTGGGGGTCATACTTCTTGATGAGATTGTTCTCGAGTACCAGGGCCTCGTACTCGTTGCCGGTGATTACGTACTCGATTTTATAAATCTTCTCGACAAGAGCCTGAGTCTTGACGTTGCGTCCCGGAAGGAAATACTGATTGACCCTGCGCTTCAGGTTCTTAGCCTTTCCGACATATATGACGGTGCCGCTCTCGTTCTTCATGAGGTAACACCCCGGATTCTCCGGAAGACTTCTCGCCTGGTCTCTTGCACTTTCCATACCGAGAGGATAGCCCTTCCTTCCTTTTTTGAAAACAGAGGATTACACTTGTACCATGAACAGCAGCTTTGAGAACATATACACAAACCTCCCCGGAGAGGTAAGAGAGAAACTCGACAATCTCTTCTCGGCCCTTCACTTCACCGAAATGCAGAAGACTGAAATCGTGAAGGAGGAAGCAGACCTCGTGCAGTGGGACGAGGAAAGCTTTGCAGTAAAGACGGATCTCTCCCCGCTTCTTTCAAGAAAGGACGGCAGAGGCGGCGACAGCTACATGAAGGCATTGCGCTCATACATGTCCTCTCTCAGAGCGGCGGAAACCGACTACTCCTCCTTCTTTCCGCCCCGCATCATAAGGCCCAAGACGAAGGAGGTGATTCTCGACCAGAAGATCGTGCTCTCGCGATGTCCCTGCCCCGTCGACGGCGAGAAGACGAGATGCTGCCGGCTCAGGACTCTCGACGCCATCATGCAGTGCGGCTTCGGCTGCTCCTACTGCTCCGTCCAGGCCTTCTACAACGAGAACCAGATAAGAATAGTCTCCGACCTTGAAAAGAAGCTTGATGAACTTGAAATAGACGAAGGAGTATGGCACATCGGAACGGGCCAGGCTTCCGACTCTCTTCTGTACGGCGACGACTACTCGACGCTCTCGGCTCTCGCACATTTCTGTGAAAAGCATCCGGAGATAGTAATTGAACTCAAGAGCAAGGCATACCGTACCGATGTCTTCGATAAGAAGTGGCCGAAGAACATGGTCTTCACCTGGTCCCTCAACGCCCCCACGATAATCGGAAAGGAGGAACACTGCACTGCTCCCCTTGAAAAAAGAATAGAGTGTGCGGAAAGGGCACGTGACAACGGAAACAAAGTGGGATTCCACATCCACCCGATGTTCCTCTTCCGCGGCTGGGAGGAGGAATACGGGAAGGTCGTGTCTGCAGTAACATCCTCCTTCTCCCCTGACGACATCGTCATGATAAGCATGGGCACCCTGACATTCACGAAGGCCGTCATACAGCACCTCAGGGAATGCGGAAGAAAGAGCCGTGTACTTGAAATGGAGCTCGAGAAGACTGCGGGGAAATATTCATATCCGCTGGAGAAGAAGAGGAAGATGTTCTCCACACTCTATTCCTTCTTTCCTCAGGCTTTCAGGGACAATGTCTTCTTCTACCTCTGCATGGAGGACCCGTCTCTCTGGCCGGATGTGCTCGGACGGGAATACTCATGCGACAGGGATTTCGAGAGCGGCATGAAGAGAGCCTACTATGAAAAGCTCGGAATATCCCTCTGACTGCAGCCGGGACTGAACGTCTTCCGTATTTCACTTCAAAAACTTCAGAATTCTTTTGAAGTTGTTTTGAAGTTGACTTCAGAAAGTTATTGAAGTAACTGCTTATGAAGGAGGACGTCTGATTATGTACCTTGAGGATATAGAAAAAACCGGTAAGTACGAGTCTTTCAAGATGGAGACGAAAGCCCGTCTGATTCATATCTCTCGAAAGAGTCTCCGACTATGACAGGAAGATTCTTTCCTGCTGCCATTACGGTACATGGCAGGCTGATGAAACAGCCTCATATATCGGCATAAGCGACTCAAGTTATTTCAGGAAGAAGATTCCAGGTGTCCTTTCAGAGAAGGGTTACCTTCTCAATGAGAAGAACGGAAACAGAACCAGATACAGGACGAATCCCGACATCATACTGTAGTCTTCAAAATGGAATAAGTGCCTAGAGAAGTCCCATTCGTGAAAGAGCTACTGCAGTCGCGGCAGATACCGCCGTCTCGGTACGGAGTATGCGGGATCCGAGGAGTGTCGGAGTGAAGCCGTGAGCGAGAAAGAGCCGTCTCTCCCTCTCCGACCATCCCCTCTCGGGGCCTATCGCCATTGTCACCCTCTTATCCGCGAGATTCATTCCCGAGAGCGGAACGGCACCGATCACGTTGTCCAGGAGGAGACAGACGGAACCGTCTGTCATCTCAAGCGCCTCTTCGGGAGAGGAGACGATGTCACACCTGCTGACTCCGGTCTTACCCGCCTGCATTGCGCCGTCGAGGAGGATCTTCCTGTACTCCCCTCCGGTGTAGAGGGACGAGGAGGAGTAGCTCTTCTCCCCGAGGTCGGTGACGGGAAGTATGAGTCTCTCAACTCCCAGCGACACGGCCTCCCGGAGAATACGCCTCATGCATATGGGTCTCGTCTGGCCGACGATGAGCGTCAGTGGATAGAGGGCGGAGGTATCCTTTTCACCCGTGAAGGAGAAGGAAAGCCCCCTGTCATCGAATGATGTGATCTCCGCATTTCCCTCTTCCGAGTTGATTATTCCCGCATGGAACGAATCACCGGCATTGAGGTGCAGTACCTTCCTTATATGCTGATACCGTTCATCGGACGGGGGGAAGAAGTTCTCCCCCTCCTCCATGAGTATTATGTTCACTTCGTCCTTCCGTAGAGCTTCGAGTAGTACTTTATGCCTTCAAACGACGGAGAAGTGAGGTCTTCCTTCTTCATCTTCCATGACCAGTTGCTGCTGCCGCAGGTGGAAGGAACGTTCATTCTCGCTTCCTCCCCGAGTCCCAGAATGTCCTGGAGGGGGAATATTACGTAGTTCGACGGACTCATCATCAGAGCTCTGATCATTCTCCATAAGACATCATTGTCTCCGCATTCGAAGTAGCGTCTGACAATGTCCTTCGTTCTCTCGTCGAGGCTCCTGTACCAGCCGAGAGTCGTGTTGTTGTCATGCGTTCCCGTATAGGCAACGGAGAGAGGCGTGCAGTTGTGGAGAAGGTATGCGTTCGAAGTGTCGAATTCTCCTCTGTCGTCGAAGCCGAATGCGAACTGCATAATCTTCATTCCGGGAAGATGGTTGTGGTCTCTGAGAATTTCGACTTCGGGTGTGATGACGCCCAGGTCTTCCGCGATGATGGGAAGATCCGAGCCGAACTCCTTCTTCACGGCGTCGAAGAACTTCTGTCCCGGGCCCTTTACCCATTCGCCATTCCGGGCTGTCTCCTCGCCCTGCGGTACTCTCCAGTAGGCCTCGAAGCCCCTGAAGTGGTCGATGCGGATTATGTCGCTGAGCTTCAGACAGGCTCTGATTCTCTCCATCCACCATCTGTAGCCGTCCTTTTCCATCTCGTCCCAGTTGTAGAGAGGGTTGCCCCAGAGCTGACCGGTCGAGGAGAATGCATCGGGCGGAACACCGGCGGACGCCTCCTGTACGCAGTTCTCATCGAACTGCAGGAGAGAAGTATTCGTCCATGCGTCGACGCTGTCGGCAGCGACGAAGATCGGAATGTCACCTACAATCGAAATGCCCTTACTGTTGGCGTATGACTTCATCGCAGCCCACTGGCGGTAGAAGAAGAACTGGAGCACACAGTAGATGTCACAGAGCTTCTTCTCTTCCTTCTCCGCCTTCTCCACAGCCTTCTTCTCTCTCACTCTGAGCTTCTCCGGCCATGCTGAAAACCATCTCGAGTCATTGCAGCGTGCACAGAGCGCCTGGAAGAGAGCATAGTCCTCGAGCCAGAAGGAGTTCTCCCTGCAGAAGGCCTCGTACTCCTTCCTCTTCTCTCCGTCCGCGGTCTCGAGAAAGCGCTCCGCAGCCTTGAAGAGAAGAGGCATCTTCAGTTTCCTCACTTCGCCGTAGTCGACTCTCTCACTCTCCGGAGCCTTCACGAGTACGTCCCCGAGATCCAGCCATCCTTCGATGTAGAGGCGCCTGGGGGAGATGAAGAGCTCGTTTCCCGCAAATGCAGAGCGTGAAGCGTACGGGCTGTCACCGTAGCCCGTGGGGCCCGTGGGCAGAATCTGCCAGAGGGAGATTCCGTTTGAGGAAATCGAATCTATGAACCTGTATGCCTCGTCACCGAGGTCCCCTATCCCGTACTGGGACGGGAGGCTTGTTATATGGAGCAGCACTCCTGTTTTTCTTTCCATGTGTTTCATAACTGTCATTATATTGAAGATAAGATATGCTGTGAAGAGAAAGCTGAACCGGTAAACAAAGATTACTCAAATGCGAAATTTTACAATTTTCTCTTTCCTTATCTTTTGACGCCCTTCCTTTTACGGTCTATAATAAATATATGTCACAGACAGAATTATCTAATCAGTTCAAGATCGGCGAAGACGTTTTCTATCCCTCCGTGGGACTCTGCAGCATCCTCAAAAAGGAAGAAAGAAACGGCAGATGCTACCTCAAGCTCACGTCCCTCAGCCAGGATTCGACGGTCCTGCTGCCCGTAGACAATGCCGTTAATCTGGGGCTGAGACACCTCTCGACGAAGGAGGAGCTCATGGCCTCTCTGAAGACTCTCTCATCTCCCTCTCCGGACGACGACAGGGACTGGAAACACAGAGTCGAAAGGAATACTGAGAGACTCAGGAGAGGAAGTGCGGAGGACATCTGCCGTGTAGTCTCGTCACTCTACCAGAGATCGAAGGTCAGGGAACTCCCGTCGGTTGAGAAGAAGCTCTACGACAACGCCCTCGTCATGCTTGTAGACGAAGCCTCTTCCGTGCTAAAAAAGAACGAGGAGATAGTAAGGAAGCTTGTCTTCTCTTACCTGGAGAACCTTGAGAACATTTGACCTCATTCTTACTGCAGCCGGTTCGGGCAGCAGGTTCAACACTTCAAAGAGCACTCCCGTAAAGAAGGAGTGCATTATTGTCGGTTCAAGGACCGTACTGGAATCTGCCCTTCTTCCATTCCTGGAATTCGGGGAACTGAGGAATATCGTGGTGACATACCCCGAGGGGGGAAAAGAGCAGATTGAAGCTGCACTTCAGAGCGTTAGAGTTCCCGAAGGAAAGAGAATCCATTATGTACAGGGAGGGAAGAACCGCACCCAGTCGATAAGAAATGCAGCCCTCTTTCTCATATCAATCGGAAGTGACTCTTTTCTTACCGCAGTACATGACGGCGCACGTCCCTATGTGACACACAGTCTCATAGAGAAGGTACTTCTTGATGCAGAGAAGTACGGGGCCGCGGCACCGGGAGTGAAGCTCACGGACGCAGTCAGAACCGTGGACGGGGAATTCATAACGGGAATTCTCGACCGCGGGAGGCTCATAAGAATACAGACTCCGCAGATCTTCGATTCGGGAAAGTTTCTGAAGATGTATTCGGAAATGGGCGAGGACGACTCCTTCCAGGACGACACCGAGCCCTATATCCTGAGGGGAGAAAAGTGCCGTGTAACACCGGGAGACGAGAGCAACACGAAGATAACCTACCGCCGTGACGTGGAGAAGAAGATGATGAGAACAGGATTCGGTAACGACATACACCGCCTTGTAGAAGGCAGAAGACTCTACCTCGGAGGAGTATGCATTCCATCCCCCGTAGGAGAGGAGGCACACAGCGACGGAGACGTGCTCATCCACGCCCTGATCGATGCCATCCTCGGAGCTGCGGCAAAAGGCGACATCGGACACTTCTTCCCGCCGGAAGACGGGAAATGGAAGGACGCCGACAGCAGGGAGCTTCTGAAAGCGGTGCTTGATGAAGTGAAACCGGAGATCATCAACGTCGACTCGACTGTCACGCTCGAGAAGATAAAGCTCCAGCCTTACATTCTCTCCCTTCGCGAAAGCCTTGCGTCCCTTCTCGGGATTGACATATCACGCGTCAGCGTGAAGGCCAAGACGAACGAAGGCCTCGACGCTCTCGGACGGGGAGAAGCGGTCAGGGCCGAAGTCGTGGTTCTTCTCGGGAACTGATTATTTCAGGAATTCCTCTCTCTCGGGAGTGAAGATGTCGAGAAGAGTTCCCTCCTCGAGACATACCGCGCCGTGTACGACTCCGCTCTGCTTGTAGGTGGAGTCTCCGGCACCTAGAATCATCTTCTTTCCGTCGATGTCAAACTCGAAGGAGCCCGAGATGATGTATGTGCACTGCGTATGCGGATGGGAGTGGAGGCTGCCGACAGCACCCTTTCTGAAGTGAAGCTCGCAGACCATCAGGTCCCTGTTGTGGGCAAGCACCTTCCTCGTGACGCCGGGATCCACTTCCTTTCCATTTATCTCACTTCCTATGAAGAAGTTCTGAACCTTTTCCATTTTTTCCTCCTCTTTTTAAAAATGCCGGAGGTCATCCGGCATGAATTCATTTCTTTGCGATGAGCATCGTCTTGGGGTCAAGCGATACCTTTGCGGGCTTCGGAATGTTCTCTCCGTGAGCTCTGACAACGGTGAGGTTGACCTTCTCGTGCGAGTCGTCGAACCTGAGAGCGACAAGGACATCGATGAGCGGGAAGTACTTCTCGAGAGTATTGGGAACACCGTACTCGTCGAATGTGACATCGGGTCTGACGGGAGAAACCGCGAACCATACCTCGATGTTCATGTCCTCGGCGAACTTCTTGATCTTTGCGATATCCTCCTCGCTTGCGATGGTAAGCTTGAAGCCGTCGAAGAGAACCGCATCGGCCTTGAATGCGCCGTGGCTGATGAGGGATGTCAGGCTCTCGAGAACTCTCTCGATCGGAACCTGCTCCTGGGAGAAGTTCATGACGACCCTGTTGGAGAGAATCTGATTGTAGACATCCTGTGCATCATCGAGAGAGTTGCTGTCGACGATTTCCCTGTATACTTCCTTGTACCAGTTTATGACATGCTCCACGTTGCCGGAGAAGGATACGTGGATGACGTTCTCGCCCTTGAAGAGCTTGTCGGTTGCAATGTGCACGAGGCACGCAGTCTTTCCGACGCCCTTCTTGGAGACAATCACACCGAGATTGCCCTTTCCGAGACCGCCGTTTATCGATTCCTCAAAAGCCCTGATGGGGCTGACACTGTTAAGCTGCTTTAAATCCATTTTAAAATCCTCGGGATAAGTATAACACACGGCAGAGCGCCGTGTGCCCTTTTTCTTATTTCTTGTTCTTTTCCTTCTCGGCGTACTTCTTCCTCAGTTCCTCTGAAACAGACTGAGGCACCTTTCCGTACTTTGCGACTTCCATGGTGAATTCAGCCTTGCCCTGTGTGAGTGATCTGAGGACAGTCGAATAGCCGAACATCTCCGCAAGAGGAACCTCTGCGATGACAGTGCACTGGTTGTTGTCTTCCGTCGAGGAGATGATCATACCTCTTCTCTGGTTGATGGAACCGAAGATGTTGCCCTGGAATTCACTCGGGCCTTCGACCTCTACCTTCATGATAGGCTCGAGGATGACCGGCTTTGCCTTCTCGTATGCTTCCTTGAATGCAGCAATCGATGCAATCTGGAATGCCATATCTGAAGAGTCGACCGGGTGCCATGCACCGTCGTTGACGCATACCTTGACGCCGAGAACGGGGAAACCGAGAAGAGAGCCCTTCTTGACTGCACTCTGGAAACCCTTGTCACATGACGGGATGTATTCCGTCGGAATCGCACCGCCCTTGACTTCGTCGACGAAGAGGTAGTCGGGAGCCGGCTCGTCGGGATCTGTCTGGACTGTCGGTTCGATGTATCCCGCGACACGGGCATACTGACCAGAACCACCGGTCTGCTTCTTGTGAGTATAGTTGAAGTCTGCTCTCTGGCTGATGGCCTCTCTGTAGGCAACCTCGGGCTGACCGATTGTGACCTCTGCCTTGTACTCTCTCTTCATTCTTTCGATGTAGACATCAAGATGAAGCTCGCCCATACCCTTGATGATCGTCTGGTTGGACTCGGGATCGACATAGGTCTGGAAGGTCGGGTCCTCCTTGGTGAATCTGTTGAGGGCCTTCGCCATGTTGTCTGCAGCCTTCTTGTCAACGGGAGTGATGGCAAGGGAGATGACGGGATTCGGAACGTACATACTCGTCATGGAGTAATTCAGGGACGGATCGCAGAACGTGTCTCCGCTTGCACAGTCGATTCCGAAGAGTGCCGCTATCTCGCCGCAGCCGCATTCCGTGATATCCTCCATCGTCGATGCATGCATCTTGACAAGTCTTCCGACAAGGAACTTCCTGCGGCTTCTTGTATTGACGAGGGTATCACCCTTCTTGATGTGTCCCTGGTAGACACGGATGTATGTAAGCTGACCGTACTGACCGTCCTCGAGCTTGAATGCGAGGATGACGGGCTTCTTGTCCTCATTGCTTTCGAGGACGACTTCCTTCTCGTTGTCGTCGAGGTCGAGAGCTCTGTTCTCGACATCAGTCGGATTCGGAAGGTAATCGATGACGCCGTCGAGAAGGGGCTGGATGCCCTTGTTCTTGTGAGCCGAGCCCATGAATACCGGGCAGAGTTCGAGTGCGATTGTCGCTCTTCTTATGCATTCCTTGAGAAGCTCGACGGGAACGTTCTCCTCGAGCATTGCCTCCATGAGTGCATCGTTGCCGGTGCACATGCTGACAGCATCGAGAAGCTCTTCCCTCTTCGCCTCGGCTTCCTCTCTCAGTTCCTCCGGAATCTCCTCGACTCTGAGGCCGTCACCGGCGGGACCCGCGTCGAAGTAGTTTGCCTTCATGTTGACGAGGTCGACGACACCCACATGCTTGTCCTCCAGTCCGATGGGGATTTCCATGAGGACTGCGTTGAGACCGAGCTTTTCGACAAGCTGGTCCTTGACCTTGTAGGGGTTTGCACCCGTTCTGTCGCACTTGTTGACGAATGCGATGCGGGGAACGTGGTATCTCTTCATCTGGCGGTCAACGGTGATTGACTGTGACTGGACACCGCCGACGGAGCAGAGAACGAGGATTGCGCCGTCGAGGACTCTGAGGGATCTCTCGACCTCGATAGTGAAGTCGACGTGGCCCGGAGTGTCGATGATGTTGATTTCGTGGCCTTTCCAGTTGACGTTGGTTGCAGCCGATGCAATTGTGATTCCCCTCTCTCTCTCAAGCTCCATGGAGTCCATTGTTGCACCAACACCATCCTTTCCGCGAACCTCGTGGATTGCATGAATCTTGTTGCAGTAGTAGAGAATGCGTTCCGACAGGGTTGTCTTACCCGAGTCGATGTGTGCGCTGATACCGATGTTTCTCATACCAAGAAGATCGTGATTCATTTTGTTTCTTACCTCTGTAGTAATTGAGAGCGGGAATGCCGGCTCTCTTAATATCATGTTTAAATTTCCAACTCTGAAATAATATGGACTTTGACTTTTTTGTTCAAGTATCTCGTTAGTTAAAAATAAGTTAATGAATTATCTATAAAAATACCCCCTCCCGGACGTTCCGACGGGGAGGTAAAGGAGAAGGAAAAAAGCCCCTGAAATCTTTAAAAAAGCCGTTCCGGATGTTAATATTCCACATATGGCTACAGTATTTGAAATGATTAGAGACGGCGTCATTCCGTCCACCAGGATCTACGAAGACGGGAAATGCTTCGTCATTCTCGACCTCTCCCCCGTCAACAAGGGCCACGCCCTTGTAATAGCAAAGGAGGCCGTTCCGACATTCACCGAGATAGATGCAGATACTCTCCACCACATGATCGACGTCGCACGGAAGGTCGACATGAAGATGAGGGAGGTTCTCCATGCAGACGGAACGAATATCGTAATCAACAACGGCCCCGCGTCGGGACAGGAGGTTCCGCACCTCCATATTCACGTAATCCCCCGCTTCAGCGGAGACAACAAGACCTTCTCCTTCCCCTCGAAGGAAAAGTACGAAGAAGGCGAGATGGCCGAATACGGAGAAAAACTCAGGATATGAGAAAGACACTTTTCCTCATCCTCTCCTCAGTCCTCGTTCTGCTCTCCTCCTGTGCCACCTACACGATAGCCGAAGCCAGGGATGTCATCGCGTATCCAGAGAAAGGAACGACCGAGACAAGACTGAGAGTCATGGAGGAGAACCGAAGGAAAGAGGAGCAGAAAGCGGAGGAGGAAAGACAGAAGACGGCAGTCAGCGTCTATCCGGAAAACGAAGACGACATAACATACCCCTTCTACTACAATCCCGTGAAGGAGGATGAGTATACACTCCAGAAGAGTATGACCTCCTTCAGGACAATCCTCATACCACTGGGAGAGGAAGAACTTTCCGGGGATACACTGCTCTCAATCAAAGCCGTTCTCGAATGCCATGACTTCTCCCTCATCGCACTCACCGGCAGCTACGAAAACCAGAAGGCGCTTACCCTTCTCATGGGCCGCGACGCAGTGACGGCAGAGGGAGGAACAGTCATTCTCAGCGGTGTCAGAATCGAGGAAATGACCGGGGACCATATAATAACAGGATTAACGGAGGAAAAGAGCATCACACTCTACAGCGAAGACCTCCACCCGTCCGTTCCCGACACCTCCTCAATCGAAGACACACTCTCTCTTGTCGACTCACTGGAGAAGATCTATGCAGAACCTCTTATAGAGAAAGTCTCCACAGGTGACGGTGCAGAGATTCTCTACCTTACCTCAATCGCCCCCTCCTCCCTCGACTGGACGGAGTGGACAGAGTACAGCTACAGAGAAGAAAGAAGCTTCCTCATTTCGGACATTCTTCTTTCCATCGGGTGGCAGGATGCGTTCTCCCTCATGCGCTTCAGCGAGGAGACCGAGAGCGGAATCACGAGAAAGTGGAACGGCTACGAGGAAAGACTCGACTTCATATACTTCAAGAATATGATAGCCACAGCCTGCTACACACTGAGAATCGAAGACTTCGGAAATACCGCCGTAGTTGCCGAATTCCTCATTCCGTAACTATCTTAAGGGCGGAGGCAGAATATGATCTATCACATTACGAAAGCTGATTTCGAAAACGAAGTCGTCCGTTCGCCCCGCCCCGTCGTCCTCGATTTCTTCGCAACATGGTGCGGACCCTGCAGAGCACAGGGAAAGATTCTCGAGAACATCGACGAGAAAGGCGGACTCGACATCAAGATATGCAAATGCGATGTCGACGAGAATCCCGACCTGGCAGAGATGTTCGGCGTGGAGACCATCCCCACTCTCGTCTTCTACAGGAACGGAGTGAAGACGGGCCAGTACAGCGGAGTCATCGAAAAGGAAGGCATAAAGCGGATGCTCGAAATCTGAAGATTGTCCCTCGCGAAAGCGGGGGATTATTACTGCCGGAATTTCAAGAAGAAAACAAACAGATAATGAACTTTTGTCTGATATTGTTCTTAAAAGCTGCCGAATCCTGGTTTTTTTCGTCTTCGCGGCAACTTTCATTCGAGAACGTCTGCTTCAACCACATTTCCCAGATAAGGAATGCCCTCGGCATAAGTGGTGTTTCCTCTGAGGAATGCGCATGGTCGAAGAAGAAGGATGACAAGGAGGGAATGCAGACTGACCTTCTCATCAACCGCCGCGACAACGTGGTGAACATGTGCGAAATCAGGTTCTGTTCTTCAGATTTCACAGTCGACAGTAAATACTACCGTACCCTTCTCTCCGGAGCGGAGACGCTCTCCACAATGCTCCCCAGAAAAACAGTCGTCCGCAGCACCCTCATAACGACCTGCGGCCTGACGAAGAATGAGTACAGCAGCGCCTTCGTCAATACAGTAACAATGGATGACCTCTTCCGATAAATCGTGCGAAATCAGGAATATATTCTCCCCTGCTCACTGTAACTTCTTCTGATGCAGTCAGTTACAACGTTTTCTTCATCTTTCGTGTGCGAAGAAATTTTCTTATCGGTAATAATTCTCATTTATATTGCATCCTCCTGATGCATTTTTCCCGGCAAGAGGATTTCCCTGAAGGAAATTGTTATATTCCATATACAGTTAAGTACATGAGGGAGGCTTCCGAAGGCCTTCTGTAGCGGTACTTACATGAGCTGAAGTTCCTCAGCTGTGTTTCTCCCTGTACTCCCTCGGGGTCATGCCGGTGAATGAACGGAAGACGCGTGAGAAATGGGAGGGAGACGAGAATGAAAGGTAGCTCGATATCGCAGTAATGGGCTTCTCGGTGTATCTGAGGAGTCTCTTCGCTTCCTCGGTCTTCTGCCTCAGGATGAACGAACCGGGAGTCTCCCCCGTCTCCGAGCGGAAGCGCCGGGAGAGATAGCCGCGGCTCATGAAGACACAGGAGGCAATGTCCTCGACCCGTATCGGCTCGGATATATGGTGCTGTATGTAATTCGAGACATCTGACAGAAGCTTCGAGGGCTCGGAGCCGAGATGAAGTCTCTCAACCCTCTCCGTGTAGTCGAGAATCATGCGGTACTGGAGATTCATGATCTCCCCCGGAGACGACAGCAGTTCGCACTGCTGTATGTACGAATCGCTTAGTGCGAAGGCATCGCTTCTGTCCATGCCGCCGCGGATTGCCGCACGGGAGGAAAGTGTCACGGAGACGATGAACATGTTCCTCTGCTGTCTCAGAACCCCCGAGGCAAGCACCCCGCCCCTCACGGCCGGAGCACCCTTCAGCCACGCTCTGAGTGCAGCGGTGTCACCCTTACGGATGAATCTCATCAGCGTCTCCTCGAGGTCGTATGTGTTGTGGACATCGCTTTCCCTTTTCCCCTCTTGTGAGAGTTTTCTTTCGACCTCTGCCCTGCCCCGCTCCCTTTCCATCTTCTTCTGGTCCTCGCTGCGGATGCTTATATCCTCCAGGGAGAGCTTCTCTCCGTTGAGGACATGATTGATTGTGCAGAGAATCTGAAGGATGCTCTCGAAGGGCATGCGCACAATGCTCCTCATTCCCGACACGAAATCCCCGGCTTCGTCCCCCTCGAGATTAAGTCTGAACGCAAGTTCCCTCAGTTCTCCGGGAGTGTCTTCAATCTGTCTCGAGGGACCGATGACGATCTTCGTCTTTCCGGAATTCACTATGCCGTAATAATGAAAGAACGGAGTCATGAAGTATCCCACGTGTGACGTAACGCCAAAGATTTCCGTTCTGTAGAGTTCCATCGGATCTTCCGGCAGGTTAGGAAGGGAATAGAAGAAAACGGGCAGGTCGGCCTCGAAGAGCCTTACGGGAACTCCTGCGAGGTTTCCTATCGTCGTACAGAGATATATGAGGTCAATATCAGCCATTCTTCATTCTCCGGTTACAAATATACCGTAATGGTTACGATAATGAAAGTTTTTTTAACAATCCCCCCTTACACTCGATACTGGGTTATCATGAAGGAGGCTTTATGAAAAAAGGAAACACACTCTTCTCTTCTCCTCTCCTGAGAAGCAGAATTACAGGCGAAAACGTCACGGCGAAGGAAAAATGGCTGGGCTATCTCACAGGCCCCGCGGGAGCACTGCTCCTCAATGCCGTACTGGGAACATACCTCAACGTCTACTACACCGACGTACTCAATCTCACAGGGCTCTGGGGCGGCGCTTTCCTCGTCGTCTTCCCGATAATCTCCAAGATAATCGATGCAGTCACAAACGTCGTCATGGGTATCATAATCGACCATACACACACTGCAGAAGGCAAGGCAAGACCCTGGCTTCTCCTCTCTGCTCCTCTCCTCTCGATTACCGGCATACTCCTGTTCACTGTTCCGGAAGGTAATGAGACAGTGGAGGCAGTATGGGTCATGCTGAGCTACAACCTCTTCTACTCCTTTGCATATACCATCTTCAACATGAGCCACTGTCTGATGGTTCCCCTCTCGACAAGAGACACGAAGGAAAGGGGAATGCTGTCGGTATTCAACCAGATTACGGCAATCATGATGGGTGGAATCCTCGTAGCCCTCGTCTTTCCAATGGTGATCATGCCGTCCATCGGAGTCGACAAATCGAAGTGGCTCACCCTCATGAGCATACTCTCATCTCTCGCTCTTCCCCTGACACTCATCGAATACTACTTCACGAAGGAGAGAGTCACAGAGGAGAACGGAGAGAAGGATGATGAAGTCTCCTTCGCTTCATCGCTGAAGGCGATATTCACAGACAGATACATGGTTCTGATCTTTCTCTACTTTCTTGTATATACTGTGGGCTCCCACATCAAGAACATAAGCCTCGTCTACTTCTGCAACTACGTTATCGGGACCTACAATGACGGAATCACGCAGACTCTCATCTCCGTCATCGGCGGCGTTCCGATGGGAATCGGAATATTCGCAGTCTGGCCGCTTGCAAGGAAATTCGGAAAGCGCAACGTGACTGCCGCAGGTTTCGTCCTCTATGCCATCGGCTCTGCATTCTGCTGGATGAATGCAGAAAACATGGTTCTCGTTCTCATCGGCCAGTTCATAAAGAACATCGGAGGACTCCCGTGCTCGTATGTATTCATGGCGCTCTTTGCCGACTGTCTCGACCATCTGGAGTGGAAGAACGGCTTCAGATGCGACGGACTGGCAATGAGCATATACAACATAATCTCGGTCGCAATGATTGGAATCTGCACAGGCATCTTCAACGGCCTCATCGCAGGAGCAGGCTATAAGGCACCCGAGGTAATCAACGGCGTCACGACTGCAGCGGAACAGACACAGGCCGTAAGGAATACCTTTACGTTCTGCTTTGTCGGACTCGAGACGATAACGGGAATAATCCTCGTCATCATTCTTCTCTTCCTCGGCGTAGAGAAGAACATAAAGAAGGAACAGGATGAAATAAGAATGAGACAGGAGGAGAGTCATGAAGGCCGTTAACCTCCTCACCGAGTACCTCAGGTCTCCCGTCGGAGTCGATTTCACCCGCCCCCGCCTCTTCTGGACTGCAGAGGGCGGTGAGAAGCAGACTTCGTACAGGATAAGAGCAGTAACCGATGAGGGCTCTCTTCTCTGGGACAGCGGCCGGGTATCTTCATCATCGATGCATGCAGACTGGGGAGGAAAGGATGTTCCCCCGATGACGAGAGTCATCTGGACGGTCACCCTCCACGACGAAGACGGAAAAGAAGGAGAAGCTTCCACAGCTTTCTTCGAAACGGGAATCGACAGATGGACGGCATCCTGGATTACAGGAAACTACAAAGTCGACAGAAAACGAAGATACCCCGTCGACTGCTTCAGAAAGAAGTTCACTCTCTCCGATGTGAAGAAAGCCAGGCTCTACATAACAGCCTGCGGCCTCTACGAAGCCCGCATAAACGGCAGGAAGGCCGGAGACTTCGTCCTCGCCCCCGGCATTACCGATTACAGAAAGCGTATCCAGTACCAGACCTATGATCTGACTGATATGCTCACTTCAGGTGAGTCTTCAGATACAGCGAAGGAAAACATCCTCTCCGTAGACCTCGCCGACGGCTGGTACCGCGGCTCCTGCGGTGCCTGGGGGCTGAGGAACCAGTACGGTACGGAAACGAAGTTACTCCTCGAACTCGTCATCACACATACGGACAACAGTGAGGAGAGGATAGTTTCCGATTCGACCTGGGAGTGGTCGAACGACGGACCTGTAAGGGAAGCCGACAACAAGGACGGCGAAATCACAGACGCACGACTTGTTCCCTCGTATTCGGGAAAGGCAAAAGTGACAGATCACAGCGTAATTCCCACGCCTTCCGACAACGTTCCGGTAACAGAGCACGAGAGACTGAGGGGGAGGATCATCACAACGCCCTCGGGAAGAAAGGTCATCGACTTCGGACAGAACATCGCGGGATACGTAACGTTCACCCTGAATGCACATGACGGGGATGTGGTATCACTCAGGTTCGGGGAACTCATCGGGAATGACGGAGAGTTCACCCAGGAGAATATCCAGTGCAGGTCGAAGAAAAGAACGACGCCGCTACAGAGAGTAATCTACACCTGTAAGGAGGGAGTGAACGATTATAAGACACGCTTTGCAGTCTTCGGCTTCCAGTACGTTCTGGTGGAAACAGATGTGCCGTTCACAGAAAGCGACTTCACGGCAGTCGCAGTCTACTCCGACATGACTCGCTCGGGGTGGTTCTCGTCCTCCAGTCCCCTTCTCGACAGGTTCGTCGAGAACACCGTCTGGAGTGCGAAGAACAACCATCTCGACCTTCCGACGGACTGCCCCACGAGAGAGAGACACGGCTGGACGGGGGACGCGGAGATCTTCGCCCCCACGGCATCCTACCTCTTCTCATACCTTCCCATGTCCGACAAGTTCCTCAGGGACATGTACGACTGGCAGAAGAGGAACGGAAGACTCCCGCAGATAGCGCCCGCGGGAGGAGTCGACTTCTACATGTACACGATGAACGGCTCAGTGGGCTGGTCGGATGCGGGAATCATAATCCCCTATGTAATGTGGAAGAAGTACGGTGACAGAAGAATACTCGGAAGATACTGGCCGGGAATGAAGAAGTACGCATCCTTCATGATCCGCCGCTGCGGGAAATGGGGAGGTCCTTACGCAAAGAGAGTACATATACCTCGTGAATATAAGAAGTACCTCGTGAACAGGGGCCAGAGCTACGGAGAATGGGCCGAACCCCAGGACATATACAGGATGAACTTCATGGACTTCGCGGGCCCGCACCCCGAAGTGAGTACGGCGTATACCTCCTATGTAATGTCCCTCATGGTGGAAATCGCAGCTGAGCTCGGAAAGACGGAGGACATACCGCTTTACGAGGAATACCGCGACGGCACGAGGAAAACGTACTCCGAGATGATGAAGACTCCCTCATTCAGTCTCGACACCGACAGACAGGCGAGGCTCGTGAGACCTCTTGCCTTCGGCCTCTTTGATCCACAGCAGGAGAAATCTGCCCGGAAGAGACTCATAAAGGCCCTCGAGAACTACTCCTGGCGTCTCGGAACGGGCTTTCTCTCAACTCCCCTCATCCTTGATGTGCTTGCATCCATCGACATCGAAGCAGCCTACCGCCTTCTCGAGAACGAGGAGATGCCGGGCTGGCTCTTCATGCCGAAGAACGGAGCCACGACAATCTGGGAGAGCTGGGAAGGCGACAGGGCGGAAGGAAGCGGTGTGGCTTCCCTCGACCACTACTCGAAGGGCGCAGTCTGCTCGTGGCTCTTCTCCTCGATGTGCGGAATAAAGGTTGAAGGGGAGAATCATTTCACTCTCAAGCCGCTCCCCGGCGGGCACTTCACACACGCCGAAGCGGTTTACGACAGCATATACGGAAGAATCGGAAGCGGATGGAAGAGAGATGGAAAGAAGACCGTCTTCACGGTTACCGTCCCCTCCAACACCACCGCGGAAATAATACTCCCCGACGGGAGAACATTCACACAGAAGCCGGGAACGGCAGAATACGAGGTAACGACATGAACAGAAAGTACAATTATTCGACAGGAAAGTCTCTCATCATCCTGCTCACGGTCTATATAGTGATGATGACCGTCTTTGCATTCACGGATCTTCCGATTTCCCTTTCCCTTGTGAATATGGAGAGCCTCTGGGGGCGGAGTGCGGAAATTCTCTCCGAGATACCCGTCGACATAATGATGATGCTTTCCTTCGCCACCCTCTTCGTCACCCGGAAACGGGAGAAGAAGGGAGTACTTCACTGTCTTTTCACGGGAATATGCGTCATCGGGACAGTGGAATACGCATTCTTCATATCGTTCTTCTCGATCAAGTACATTTCGACAAAGCTCTCACTCATTCTCGGAGGCGTGA
>CAVILL010000026.1:0-23155 GCA_963643635.1 Sphaerochaetaceae bacterium
AAAAGGTGCTCCGGATGGGGAACACCTCTTTCTCTGACTGTCGGGCTCTACTTCGAGAGAAGCATCTGATCGTTCGCTTCATCCGAGCCGCTTTTCTCGCTGAAGAGGGCCATGAGGTCGGGCACCGTGAGCTTCTTCTTCTCTTCGCCCCTTATGTCGACTACGATGTGTCCCCTGTCCATCATGATGAGTCTGTTGCCGTGAGCAATGGCGTCTCTCATGTTGTGGGTGACCATCATCGTCGTGAGATTGTTCTCTGCGACGATTCTGTCGGAGAGAGTGAGTACCTTCTCTGCAGTCTTGGGGTCGAGAGCCGCGGTATGCTCGTCAAGAAGCAGTACTTCCGGTTTCTTGAGCGTAGCCATCAGAAGCGTCAGAGCCTGCCTCTGTCCACCCGAGAGAAGACCCACCTTCACTGTCATTCTGTCCTCGAGACCGAGATTGAGAGTCCTGAGGGTGTTGTAGTAGATCTCCCTCTCCTCTCTGCTTATTCCCCATCTGAGGCCCCTTTTCTGACCGCGTCGGTATGCAAGAGCCATGTTCTCCTCGATGAGCATATTGGGCGTCGTTCCCATCATCGGATCCTGGAATACACGCCCGAGCATCGAGGCTCTCTTATAGTCCGGAAGGTATGTGATATCCTTCCCGTTCGAGACGATTGAGCCGCTGTCGACAGTGAATACACCCGCAATTGCATTCAGGAGTGTCGACTTTCCCGCACCGTTACCGCCGATGACGGTGACGAAATCTCCGTCTTCGAGAGTAAGTGAAAGATTATCCAGAGCGACCTTTGCGTTGACCGTCCCCTTGTTGAATGTCTTGGAGATGTTCTTTATTTCAAGCATTCTTCGCCCTCCTTGATCTCTTCTCCCCGAGTTTCTTCTTCCAGTACGGAACGGCGAGGAAGAGGCCGACAATTACCGCCGTGATGAGTTTGAGGTCGTTGGTGTTGAGGCCGAAGAGCAGCGTCACCTGGATTACGATGTAGTAGACGACGGCACCGAGGACGACGAACGTGAGCGTTCCCGCGAAGTTGTGTTTTATCTTACCGAATACACCTTCTCCGATGACTATTGCCGCAAGTCCTATTACGATGGCACCGCGTCCCATGTTGACGTCACTGGATCCCTGGTACTGCGCTACAAGAGCGCCGCAGAATGCGACGAGGGCGTTGGAGAGCATGAGGCCGAGGATTATGTCGTTGTCGGGATTGATTCCCTGTGCACGCGCCATCTGCTTGTTGGCGCCGGTTGCTCTTATCGAGCAGCCCTTCTCGGTACCGAAGAACCAGTACATGAATGCCACGAGAAGTGCCAGAAGTATGACGATGAGGAGAATCGGGTTGTCGAGGCCGAGCGTCCTGACGTATCTCTGAGAGACGAGGAGGCTGTACTTGTCGACGGAAACCGGCTGGTTGGACTTACCACCCATTATCCTGAGGTTAACCGAATACAGGGCAAGCTGCGAAAGAATTCCCGCAAGAATCGCGGGAATGCCGCACTTCGTATGGAGAAGCGCCGTCACGAGGCCCGCAAGTGCCCCCACGAGGAATGCGCACAGTACCGCAAGCCAGGGATTGCAGCCGGAACGTATCAGCATTACACAGACAGCACCCCCTGTCGCCAGGGAGCCGTCTACTGTCATATCCGCTACATCGAGGATGCGGAACGTTATGTATACGCCGAGAGCCATGATGCCCCAGATGAGGCCCTGTGCCACAGCTCCCGGAAGAGCGTTGATGAGGGAAAGCATACTCAGATTGCCTCGTAGCCTTCGGGTACCGTGATTCCGAGCTGCTCGCAGATCGATGCGTTGTACTTCTTCGTAACCTGCGGAGCATACTGTACGGGCATTGTGGATATATCCTGTTCACCCTTGAGGATCTTCACAGCCATCTCGCCTGTAGCATAGCCGATGTCATAGTAGGAAATCGAGAGTGTCGCGACTCCGCAGCCTGCGCAGATTCCCTCTTCTCCGGCAACTACCGGTACCTTTGCGGGAACGACGACGTTGGCGATTGCCTCCGTGTTGGAAGCTGCGGTGTTGTCAGTCGGGATGTAGATGACGTCACATTCGTCTGCAGCCTTCTGTGCAACGCTTGTTACGTCGTTTGTATCTGTGAAGGAATACTTCTTCGTGTTGAATCCGAGCTCCTGGAGATAGCCGTCGATGGTCTCGATCTGGTAGACAGAATTGGCCTCAGCTGTGCAGTAGAAGAGTCCCACTGTCTCTGCCTCGGGGAAGAGCTCCTTTATCATCTTCGCCTGCTCGTCAAGAGGTGCAAGGTCGGAGGTGCCGGAGATGTTGCCGCCCACCGTTCCCGTCCAGTTGTCGATTTCGAGAGCGGATGCATAGTCCGTTACCGATGTTCCGAGTACGGGAATCGTACTTGTAGCCGATGCTGCAGCCTGGAGAGGTGCAGTTGCGTTTGCAAGGATGAGGTCCACATCAGATGCAATGAATCCGTTTATGATTGTCGCGCAGTTCACGGCCTCGCCGCTTGCGTTCTGTTCGTCGATATATACTTCGTCACCGAATGCCGCCGTGAGGGCATCCTTGAAGCCCTGTGTCGCGCTGTCGAGTGCCACGTGCTGAACAAGCTGACAGACGCCGACTTTGTATTTAGCCGTACTTTTTTCCGACGAACCGCCGGCAAAGAGCGAAAGCGAGAGAAGCATTACAAGTGCCGTTACGAGAATTTTCTTCATATTCAATCTCCAATTTACAGACTGTGCTGAAAATATAGGTGTAAGAATAGGCTTATGAGTCACGTTTGTCAATAAGATTGATGCATGGAGACTGCATAAACATACAGTTTTTTGTATGCCTTTACCTTAAATCTGGGCTATTTCAAACAATGCGTCCAAGAGCTAGAATGAAGCCATGAACGAACTCGACACACTCAGAGATATTCTCCTGAATCTTGAAACCGCCGCAGCCTCCGATCCGTACAGTCAGGAAGTAATGAGGGAAAGGCTCATCAGAGAGATGAGAAAACACCTTTCTTCTGTAATAAAGGCTGTTGATGATGATTCATTCACGCCCTCGGAGATGCTCTCGCTCTCCTCAGTCACTCCGGACTACGTCTCCCTTTCGGGTAACGGGGAAATCGTAAGGGCTCTCGAAGAGTGGGTTGAAAGAAACAGAGAGAGGGAAAACACGACGGAGGTGAGACTCTACACGGAGGAAGCGGAAAAGATGCTCTCATCCCTCTGCTTCTGATTCATCCGGGCTTTCCGCTCTCCCCTTTGACACTGTATGCTACCATCCGTGTTGTATACTCTGGCAGGCGTATGAAGGCCTTACCGGTCCTTCGTCCCAGCTCCATCCCTCTCTGCCCGCAGTGGAGAGGGATTTTCCTTATAATCACAAGAGCGGGATTTCTCCCGCTCTCATGTCATGTTCACATTCTCTAATACAGTATGGTCAGGTCCGAGATTGTTGCGTAGTACGTTCTTACGCTGAAACGGTGCTCTCCCGCGATGTCCGAAGTATCCCAGGGACGGACATACCTGAGAGTGACATAGCTCGTACCGTCGTAGCCGGAGGTCTCGAAGACCGCCTTCCAGATTCCGGGTGTCCCTACAAGTCCGGTTGAGTACGGTGTGTACGACGAGGAATCGAGGTAGATGCTCTTTCCGTCGATTTCGGCCACCCACTCGTAGCCCGTCGTCGAATTGGCATCGAGTGTGATGTATACAGAGGTTGAGTCATGGGTTATCCACTGTGTTGTCTTCGGAATGACCTCAACGTATGTGTTGTCGTCGATGTAATACGTTCCGCCGGAAACGCCGTCTGAATACGAAATGCTCCCGCCTGCGGTGTATCCGTCGTCGCTGCCGTCAGCTATGAAGATACAGGATGTGAGAAGAAGCAGAATCAGAACGGAAAAGGCGGAGAGGAGAAGCTTCTTCATCTCGACTCCTTGACGTCCATCACCTCGATTGCATAGGGCTTTACGATGTCCACAAGCTCGGAGGACGAGACGCCTCTGACCTTGATGTAGATGAATCTGTTTCCGGGTTCTGTTCCCTCGAAGCAGGAACATGTCACGAGGTCAAGCTGCTTCTCGCTGATTTTCCCCATTATCTCGGCAAGTATTCCCTTCCTGTCCTGGACAAGGAACGTGAGGGTTGTTCCGTCGACTCTTGCACCGAAGGATTCGACGAGCATCTTGAAGAGGTCGCTCTTCGATACGATTCCGACGAGCTTTCCCTCCTCGAGAACCGGAAGACACGAGAGATCCTGATCGATCATTAGCGTCGCAGCATCCTCGACCGTGGTGTCCTTCGAGATGGTCACGGGGTTGCGGGACATGATCTTCCTGACCGTAAGCTTCGAGAGAAGGTAGTTGGTCTCGTAGGCACTGAGTGTGCTTGCAGGGCTCGGAGCCGCCTTCAGTATATCCTTTTCTGAAATAACACCCGTGAGTTTTCCGTTTCTGTCGAGAACGGGCAGGCGGTGTACGTGTTCCCTCTTCATGAGGTCCGCTGCATCCTGTATGGACATGTCCGGAGAACAGGTTACGGGATTCTTTGTCATTCTTCTTTCAATAATCATTTTTACACTCCTTTGCCGATTTTACATCACGGCTTCTCCTGAGGCAAATATTATTCGCCCAGGTATGCGCTTCTCACCTTCGGATTGGAGAGAAGTGCCTTCGAGTCATCGTGGAGAACGACGACACCGTTTTCCATGACATAGCCGTCGTCGCTGCTCCTCAAAGCGAGCCTTGCGTTCTGTTCGACGACGAAGACCGTGACCCTGTCCTCTCTGTTGATGACCTTCAGCTTGTTGAAGATATCCTGGACGATGAGGGGCGCAAGTCCCAGTCCCGGCTCGTCGAGAAGAAGAAGCCTGGGGCTTATCATGAGGGCGCGAGCGACTGCAAGCATCTGCTGCTCTCCCCCCGAGAGGGATCTCGACTTCTGCTTCCGTCTCTCCCCGAGAATCGGGAAGAAGGTGAACATCTCGTCCTTCTTGCGCTTTATGAGGGCATCATCGGTAAGCATGAATGCTCCCATGTCGAGGTTCTCCTCGACTGTGAGGTCGGCAAAGACCCTGCGCCCTTCCGGAACGAGGGCGATGCCCTTCTTCACGACGGCATAGGTCGGAACGTTGTGATGATGTTTCTCCGAGGAATAGAGGAGCTCCCCGTCGTAGTAGATAGAGCCCGTCTGGAGCGGTTCCTGTCCCACTATCGCCTTCAACAGTGTCGACTTTCCGGCGCCGTTTGCGCCGATGAGGGCGACTATCTCCCCCTCCTTCACACTCATCGTCACGCCGTGGAGGGCCTTTATGTTGCCGTAGCTGACACTTATGTCGTCTATTCTGAGTATTTCCTTCTCCGTCATTTCAACTCTCCTCCTCATCCTCGTCGTCGCCGCTTCCGAGGTAGGCCTCGATGACGCGGCTGTCGCTCTGTATCTCGAGAGGGGTACCCTGTGCGATTTTAACACCGTAGTTGAGTACCGTGATGTTGTCGCAGATGCTCATGACGAGCTTCATGTCGTGCTCGATGAGAACAACCGTTATTCCGAGGTCGCGGATGCGTCTGATTGTCTCCATGAGGGCGTCCGTCTCCTGCGGGTTCATTCCCGCTGCGGGCTCGTCGAGGAACAGCAGCTGCGGTTCTGTTGCGAGCGCACGGGCTATCTCGAGCTCTCTCTGGTAGCCGTAGGGAAGATTCTTCGCCTCCTCGTTCCTGAGGTTCTCGAGACCGAAGAACTCGAGCCACTTCATGGCCTTCTCGTATTCCTCCTTCTCCTCCTTCTCAACCTGGAAATAGGAGAGAACGGACTGGAGGGTTCTGTTCTTCAGACTTCCCGTAAGGCTGTGGCGCCCGACCATGACGTTGTCGATGACGCTGAGCTCCCTGAAGAGTCTTATGTTCTGGAACGTCCTCGCGATGCCGAGGCGGCAAATCCTGTTCGCCGGAAGTCCCGTAATGTCCTTTCCGTTGAAGGTGACGGTTCCGCTCGTGGGAGTATCGAGTCCCGTAATGTTGTTGAAGAGCGTCGTCTTTCCCGCACCGTTGGGGCCGATGAGTCCGGTGATCATGTTCTTCTCGACTGTGAAGTCGACTCTGTTGACGGCGATGATTCCGCCGAATTCCCTCGTAAGGGCCTTTGTTTCAAGCATGCTCATCTCTTTTTCTCCCCGTAGTAGGCCTTCTCGGCCTTTCTGTTGTCTCTCTTCCTTCTTCCGAGTATTCCCTGCGGACGGTAGATCATCATCACGACAAGTATGAGGCCGAAGATGATCTGCTTCGCCTGCGCAGGGATGACGGACGAGAGTCCGACAAGCTGCGGCAGGTAGGAGATGAACTGGATGATGAATGCTCCGAGAATCACGGCCCTGAAGTTGCCCATGCCGCCGAGGACGACTGTGCAGAGAACCATGATCGAGACCATGAACACATATGTTCCTGGAGATACGGAAAGAACGAATTCAGCCTGCATCGAGCCCGCGATTCCCGTGACGGCGGCACCGAGGGCGAAGGATGCGACCTTGTACTTCGTGACGTTTATTCCGAGTGACCGGGCTGCTATCTCGTCCTCCCTCACGGCCTCCAGTGCCCTTCCCATGCGGCTCTTTGCAAGGCGCTCGTAGAGGAAGTAGCAGACGGCAAGCATTATGATTTCCAGAAGGAGGAAGCCGTACTTCTTATACGGACTGACGGTAATGCCGAAGAAGGTGATCATCGGTATCTTCTGGATGCCGTTGGGACCGTTCGTGAGGGAGTCCCAGTTGTTGATGACAGTTCTCACGATTTCAGCAAACCCCAGCGTTGCTATTGCAAGGTAGTCACCCTTGAGGCGCAGTGTCGGAAGACCGATGAGGACGCCCATGAGCGCACAGAGGAGTGCTGCAACGGGAAGTGTTGCCCAGAACGACCACCCGAGCTTTGTCGTCAGTATTGCCGTCGTGTAGCTGCCGACAGCGAAGAAACCCGCCCCGCAGAGGGAGAGCATTCCCGTGTAGCCCGTTATGAGATTCTGTCCGATGGACATGAATGCATAGATTCCGGTGTAGATGAGTATCAAGAGAAAGAAGTTAAGCATCAGACCTTCTCCTTTTCAACCTTCCCCAGAAGCCCCTCGGGCTTGAAGAGAAGGATTATGATGAGCACCGCAAAGGCGATTGCATCCTTGAACCCCTGGGGAATCCCCAGGAGTGCGACTCCGAATGTCTCCAGGAGTCCCAGGAGGAATCCTCCGAGCATGGCTCCAGTTATGTTTCCGATTCCGCCGACGACTGCAGCGACGAAGGCTTTCAGTCCCACCATCGTTCCCATTGTCGCATAGACCTTGTAGTCCAGGGCGATCAGGATTCCGCCGCAGGCTGCAAGTGCGCTTCCGATTCCGAACGTGAGGGAGATTATCATGTCCGAGTTGATTCCCATGAGCTTCGCGGTATCTCCGTCGAGAGCCGTCGCCCTCATGGCCTTTCCCATCTTCGACTTGCTGACGAAGAGAGAGAGCGCGACCATCATCACGACAGCAACCACAAGAACGAGAATCTGGTGGGGCGTGATTACGACGCCGCCGATCGAGAGTGCGGTGTTGTCGAAGGGATAGTCGAATTTTCTCGAATGTGTTCCGAACATCCATGCCGCACTGTTGGAGAGGATGAATGAAATACCGATGGCTGAGAGAAGAGGAGCAAGTCTCGAGCCCTTTCTAAGGGGCTTGTAGGCTATCTTCTCGATTGCCATGCCAAGCAGTGCGCAGAATATCATGCTCACGAGCATTGCAATGAAGAATGCGATGAGCCACCACGCTCCCATTGTCGTGTCGCCCCTCAGGGCGTTGAATGTGAAGAGGCCGACATAAGCCCCGACCATCAATATATCGCCATGGGCGAAGTTGATGAACTTAAGAATACCGTAGACCATCGTGTAGCCGAGAGCTATGAGAGCATAGATCCCGCCGAGGGTAAGGCCATTCATGAGATGCTGGAAGAACGTACTGACTGATCCCATTATCTCCTCCGATTATATTTCTCTCTTTATACAACTTATCAACGGAAAAAGCACCGTGTGTGCGGTGCTTCTCCCCCGGGGTTGAGCACCCCTCTCATTCGACCTTGACGATCTTGCCGTCAACAACCTGGTATGCTCCGAGATAGACGGGTGTCTTTCCATCCACTTCATAGATTCCCTGGTATGCCACGAGGTCTCCCTGCTCGTCGAAGTTGATGACGCCGTTGACTCCGACGAAGTCCTTGACGCTCTTCATGCCTTCTCTGATTGCCGCCCTGTCAGTTCCGACCTTCTCGATGACGGAGAAGAGGATGTATGCGGCATCATATGCGTTTGTTGCGAAGCTGTCCGGAGCAACGCCGTACTTCTCTGTGTACTTTGCCTTGAAGTCTGCAGCAAGCGTGCTCTCCTCGACCTTTGCGGAAGCTGTGTAGACGACACCGTCAGTGTAATCGCCTGCGAGGTCGTAGATCTCCTCGTTGAGGAAGCCGTCGCATGAGAGGAAGGGCTTATTAACCTGGAGCTGTGCAGCCTGCTCGAGGATCTGAGCCATTTCGGCTGTATAGTCCGGGATGTAGATTGCCTCGGCATCAGTGTTCTTGAGCTTTGTCAGCTGTGTCTTGAAATCCTTGTCGCCGACCATGAATGTCTCGGCTGCGACGATTTCTCCGCCTTCGGAAGTGAAGCTTTCAGTCATGCTCTCGTAGAGGCCCTGGCTGTAGTCGTTCTTTGCATAGAGAACAGCGAGCTTACTGTAGCCGAGAACCTGAGACCAGTACTTGCCCGCAACGACGCCCTGGAGACCGTCGGAAGGTGTTGTTCTGTAGACGCAGTCGCCTTCAGCGGTTATGTCCTTATGAGAAGCGGAAGGGGTGATGATGACCGTTCCGTTCGACTGTGCCACCGGTGCAACTGCGAATGTCTCGCCTGTGAGGACCGGACCTACGATTGCCGATACCTTGTCGGAGGAATAGAGCTTCTCGAAAGCTGCGACAGCCTTCTGTGTGTCTCCTTCGCTGTCCTCTGCATAAAGCTTGATTACAGCGCCGTTGATTCCGCCCCTGGCATTCTGCTCTTCGACAGCCATTTCGACAGCCTGCTTGCAGAGTGAGCCGTAGTTGGCGTAGTCACCCGTTAAAGGTCCGATAAATCCGATTCTGACTTCATTCGCTGCGCTTTCGCTGCTTCCGCCTGCAAAGCAGACTGACAGAGCGACAAATGCAACCATCATTACAGCAAGAAACTTCTTCATGATAAATAGACTCCTGATAGATTATTAAAATCTTGAGAGCAATATACAGTTTTGTGTATTTTTATTCAATAATATTACAAAGAATTTTCACGAAAAACAGAAGAATTTTTCAGATTAGCATGCTAATTCATTTTCTTTAAATAAATTAGCTTTGATAAATTTTACAGATTATCAAAATCTGTCAACAACATCATACACAATCGCGTGGGATTATCCAACGCCGCAGTGTTATTTCTTCATTAATTGTGTCGGGGAAGAGACACTTCCACGGTTTTGAATTATGATGGTCATGCATCATTTATAATATATATCAGGATGGGAAAATGAAAAATCCGCTCACCACAGTACAGAGGCTGCACGGACTCGGAAGGATTCTGAGCACTGTGTTCTTTGTAGTAAGCATAATACTTCTGATTACGCTCATTACGGCAGCGGGCGTGCTCTATAATGCAATCAGGGGAGGAAAGACGGCCGGGGACGTATTCGGAGACAGCGCAGCCGTCACACTCGAATCGCTGTACGGTCTCTCGGCTTCCCTTGCCATCTTGGCCCTCGGCGAGATATTCCTCTCGCGCTATGCCCTGGGCTACTTCAGGCTCGAACTCGAAAAGGGAACCCCGTTCAACATGGAGTGCGCAGACAGGTTGAAGAAACTGGGTTTTCTGACAATCGCCGTCACGCTTCTCGAGAGCATCTGTTCCTCTGTTCTGTACTCTTCAATCGCCGAAAAATATGGAAACATGGAGTCCCTTACCCCGAGGGCGACGGGAGGCGTGGTTCTGGGGCTGATGTTCCTCGTTCTCTCGCTCTTCTCCCGCTACGGCTCGGAACTCGAGGAGAAGAACAGAAAATGACCGACAGCCTTCTCTCTCTCCAGAAACCCGTCATGCTCTTCTTCCAGAGCATCCGTATTCCATTCCTCTCGACTGCAGCCGAGTGCATCACATTCCTCGGAGAAGGAGTGTGGTCGGTACTCCTCGTCTTCTTCCTCTACTACGTCGTCTCTCCCCGGTCGGGATTCGCTCTCGGAGCATCCAGCATGACGGGAGTCGCCTTCTGCAACATTCTCAAGGTCATATTCCGTATTCCGCGTCCCTGGGTGAAATACCCCGACGAGCTTGTTCCTCTGAGGGTGAGCACGGCAACGGGGTACTCCTTCCCCTCGGGGCACAGCACCAATGCGGGGTCCGTCTATTATTCGCTGTACTCCCTCTACAGGAAGAACAGAGCGGTGAAGACGGTATCGATTGTTCTGATGATTCTGATTCCTCTCTCAAGGATTTATCTGGGGTGCCACTGGCCCCTGGACGTTGTTGTCGGCATCGCGCTGGGAACAGCCGCAGGCAGACTCAGCGTGAAGTACGCTTCCCTCTACGAAGACGAGGAGAAACTCGCCAGACTCGCCCGCCGGGCTGTTCCGGCTGCAGTAATCGCTGCCGTCGTCGACGCACTTCTTGTAGATACGCTCGTACTTGATAAAACTCTCTGGAAGGACCTTTCCCAGGCTGCAGCGGGCTGGGGTGCGATAATCCTCTTCGGCTGGATCGGAAGGAAGTACGTACACTTCATATTCCCCGAAGGCACAGTGAAGAGAATCATTCTCTACGTACTGGGTGCAGGCATCGGCTACTCGTGCTCGCTTCTCTGGATTTCGAAATTCACTGTGCTCCACTACACTCTCTACAATGTCGGACTGTGGCTGCTGACGGCATTCATGTTCGTGTTCTTCCCTCTTATCCTGAGGCGTCTGGGACTTGAAGGAAAGAAGGAGAATTAGACTTTTTCAACAGCCTTAAGTCTCTCGGGATAGCGGTGCTTCTCCCCTCTTTTATAGAGGCGGGAGAAGAAGCGCTCCGACGCCTCGTCGGAAAAGAGGACATCGCCGCAGAGGCGGGAGAAAAGCCGTCCGCAGACGAGTGCGTCCTCGAGTGCGTTGTGGGCGTCGTACTCCCAGCCGAGCTCCTCTGCAAGTGCCGTAAGGCGGTAGCTGGGCTTACCCTTCCAGAGCTTACGAGAGAGCGAAAGCGTGCAGAAGTAGCGGTAGCCGGGACACTCGAGGTTCCAGGAATGAAGTGTATGTGACAGTACCCCCATATCGAACTGGGCGTTGTGGGCGACGAGGGGACTCGTGCCTATGAACGACGAAATGTCTCCCCAGAGATCTGAGAACGTCGGACTCGAGGATATTTCACAGGGGTCGAGATGATGAACTGCGGTGCAGACGGGATCGAATCTCAGCACCGGCGGACGGATGAGGGAATAGAAGGAATCCTTCTTCTCACCGTCCTCCGAGAAGCGTACAAGGCCGATCGAGCATGCCGAGTCCCTCAGAATCGAGGCCGTCTCGAAGTCTATCGCCACGTACTCCATCTCAGTTACGGTACCCGCTTGTCGCTATGTATACCCCTGTGTCAGTCTTAATCGAGAGTGTGTCGGCCGAGCCGGAAACGAAAAGACACTCCCCCTTTGCGAGATCCGCTTCATCCTCACCGCGGGAGACATGTGTCTTCCCGAAGGAAAGAAGAATCGAGTCTCTTTCAAGACGCACCGACGATTTTCCCGACACCATCCCCAGATTGAACGACTGGGCGGGAGTGATGTACCACCTGGTTCCTCCGAAGTCGGTGCGCGCGGGAGTGACGTCCACGCGGCTGGATGTGAAGTTCAGGATTCTCTCGAGTTCGGCTATGTCGACTCTCTTCGGCGTCAGTCCTCCCCTGAGGACATTGTCGGAAGCCGTCATCAGTTCGATTCCGTTACCTCTTATATATGCGTGAAGAGTATCGGAATCGAGGAAGAGAGCCTCGCCGGGTTCGACTTCCATGACATTCATCATCAACGGGAATACGCTCCCGATATCTCCCGGGTACTTCTGAAGTGTCTCCCTTATGATTCCCACCCGTGTAAGGTACTCCCCGTTCTCCGACGGGAGAGAGGGATCGGAAACACTTTCCCCGAGCTCTGAGAGAATCTCGTTCTTAGTCTCCTGACTGAAGGAGAAGAGTCCGATGAACAGGGACCGGATATCTGAAAAGGAGGAAAGATACTTCGCATATGTCACCGGAACAGCCTTCATGAGGGCATACTTCATTTCGTAGTAGTCCCTGAAGCCGCAGAGTGCGGTGACGGGAGTAAGGGCACAGAGAATCTCGGGCTTGTCGTTGTCGTCGCGGTAGTTGACGTCCTTTCCCGCCTTTCTGTCCGCCTCCTCTCTCTTCCAGCCTTCCTCGGCCTGCGCCTTTGTCGGGTGACACTGCAGCGAGAGCGGAGAGGCGATGCTCAGAACCTTGAAGAGATACGGCAGTCTGTAACCGATATATGAACTCAGGGCTTCACCGTTTTCCGTTACCGCCTCGCCGGAGGGATGCGTACCCATCCAGTACTCGGCCTGCGGTCTTCCGTCTTCCTCTTTATCCAGAAGGGAGGGAAGGTAATCCTTCGTCCCCCAGTCATAATTCCTGATTACACCGTGAATCTTAAACATTGCCATTCCCATATGATAACCCCAAATAGAGTAAAAGTCAGCAGTCAGCAGACAAATGTCGCCCGCCGGTTCAGACGCCGTACAGTCTTTTTCAGATGATTTCAATATTCTGCTGCAGTCAATGCAGCCGACAGAACCGGTATTCCTGCCTTTTCTATTGCAATCCCCGCCTGGAATCATGCTCATCAGAACAGTTTTAGCTCTTTAACACTATGGCTAAAGTATCAACTTAACGTCCCGGAAGATGAAGATTGTTCGAAGACAGATTAAACCGTCCCGAATTGATTTTCTCCTTACGGCACACAATTCAAACACTTGAAATCTCCGATTACGCTCTTCCATTCTTTCGGCTTTTGCGTTAAGCTCTCCCTGTTGATGCGGTGTTAGCACAGTGGTAGTGCACCGGCTTCCCAAGCCGAGTACGAGGGTCCGATTCCCTTACGCCGCTTCTTTTTCATCCCCCTGCTCTGGCGATATACGGAAGCTGCGGATTATTGCGTCATTTCTAAGATGATTCTCCCTTCAGTTGTCTCTTTCATCCAGATTCAGGAAAGGAAGAGGAAAAAGAGGGGCTGATTCAATCATTGACGAAGAACACTTCTCTCCTTATTATTTAGTCCATATCATTATTTCAACGCACAGCTTAAGTGCAAAGGCAGATTTACTTTTAATGGACGACGGCCATAGTAGCCAATACTCTCTAAAAACAACAGATCAGGATGAGGTTCCTCCTCTCGCCGGAAAGAATGAAAAAGGAGGAAGAGAATGAGCGTCCAGGCTACCCTCATACTCCAGGTTCTCCTCATATTAGTCAACGCAGTCTTCGCCGGAACGGAACTCGCAGTAATATCCTTAAACGCAATCCAGCTCAGGAAGGAAGCCGAAGAAGGAGACAGAAAGGCTGAAAAACTCCTGAAGCTTGTCGAAAACCAGTCATCCTTCCTTTCGACCATCCAGATAAGCATCACCCTCGCGGGCTTCCTCGGAGCCGCATTCTCGGCTGATGTGCTCTCCGAGCGTCTTGTAGCCTGGCTCAAGGGAATGGGATGCCCCGGATCGACGGCACTTCTGAACTCCCTGGCAGTCATTTTCATAACGATAATCATCTCGTTCTTCACCCTCATCTTCGGTGAACTTGTTCCGAAGAGAATCGCCCAGCAGAAGGCCGAGGCCTGGTCGAGAGCAGTCGTCGGCGTCGTCAGCGCCCTCCAGACCGTCTTCAAGCCGGTTGTGAAGCTTCTCTCGGTTTGCACAAACCTCGTACTGAGGATTCTCCGCCTGAAGACGGACGGAAACGAAGACGAAGTTACAGAGGAAGACATCCGACTCATGGTCGATGCCTCCGGAGACTCCGGAGGAATCGAGGAGGACGAGAAGGAGTGGATTCAGAACGTATTCGAATTCAACGACACTCCCGTTGACGAGATAATGACCCGTGACGCCGACGCCATCTGGATCCAGGAGAATGCGACAGACGAGGAGATAATCTCCCTCATCAAGGATTCGGGATTCTCCCGCTTCCCCGTCTACGGCGAGGACCACGACGATGTGAAGGGTATTCTCATCGCACGTGAATTCCTTCTGAACAGCAACGAAGAAAATCCGAAACCGAGAAAGGAGCTCATAAGAGCGCCCTACCTCGTCCCCGATTCGATACATGCCGACAAGCTCTTTGCCGACATGCAGGCGAAGAAGGTTCACCTTGCTGTCGTCATCGACGAATACGGTTCGTCTGCGGGAATCATAACGATGGAGGACCTCATCGAGGAAATCGTGGGTAACATCTACGACGAATTCGACGACGTAGAGGAAGCTGAAATCGAGAATCTCGGAGATGGAAAGTGGAGCGTCAGCGGAGACACCCTCATAGACGACATCAACGAGGAGACGGGCCTCGAAGTTCCCGAGAGCGAGGACTACGACACTGTCGGAGGCTTCGTCATGTCGAAGCTCTCCACAATCCCCGAGGACGGAAAGGAATTCGACATTGAATCGGACAACCTCAGGATTCATGTTCTCAAGGTCGAGGACAAGAGAATACAGAGAGTGACAATCGAGAAGACAGAGCCTACTGAACCAGCTGAAGAACAAGACCGCGGATGAGGAAATCCACGGTTTCCTTCTTCTCTCCGTAGAGAAAGAGGGAGAGAATCGCACGGTAGGCATCCATGAATGATCTTATGTCCTTCTCATCATCAATCGAGAAATAGGAGAAGAGCTGATAAAAGCTCTTCTCCATGTTTTTTTTAACGGCTTCCATTCTCTTTTGAGAAACCTTTCTTTCAATGAGTTCCCTGTTCCCGCTGTCGAGAAAGCGGAATATTCCCTCGTCACGGAAGCGGGACGCGATATGGCTGAAGATTCTGGTCAGCGACGTCACAATGTGGTTCTCGTCCAGTTCCTGCAGCATTCCGAGGTAGTCGTCCTCAAGAGAGAGAACGAAGGAATCGAAGAGGGAGAGGAAAAGGTCCTCCTTGGAATCATAGAAGAGATAGAAGCTTCCCTTCGCTATGTGAGCCCCCGCCGTGATTTCGTCCACGGTCGTCCGTCTGACGCCGTATGAAGCGAGGCACTCTGCCGCCGTCTCTAGAAGTCTCTTTTCTATCCTGTCGCGTTCGGAGGGAGTGAATATTTTAGGCATTGTGACTGAATTCCTCTTTTCAGACATTTTAAATTATCGTACAGCCGTTTTCAAGATTGAATAAATCCGTAAATTTAAAGAAAACCTTTGTTTTTTCTCCCACGGAAGAGGAAAATAGAATAAATCACATAAAGGAGAATCCAATGGCTGCAGTAAGTCTCAAGAACATCTGCAAGATTTACGATGGCGGAGTCAAGGCAGTTGACAACGTAAACATCGAAATCGAAGACAAGGAATTCGTAGTTCTTGTCGGCCCTTCCGGATGTGGTAAGAGTACAACCCTCAGAATGGTTGCCGGACTTGAGGACATCTCATCCGGTACTCTCACCATCGACGGCAAGGTAATGAACGACGTACCGCCCAAGGACAGAGACATCGCAATGGTCTTCCAGAACTATGCTCTCTATCCGCACATGACCGTATATGACAACATGGCATTCGGTCTCAAGATCCGCAAGCTCCCCAAGGAGGAGATCGACCAGAGAGTAAGAGAGGCTGCAAAGCTCCTCGACATCGAAGCTCTTCTCGAGAGAAAGCCGAAAGCTCTCTCCGGCGGTCAGAGACAGCGTGTCGCTGTAGGAAGAGCAATCGTACGTAACCCGAAGGTCTTCCTCTTCGACGAACCTCTCTCGAACCTCGACGCCAAGCTCAGAGTCCAGATGAGAGCAGAGATCTCGAACCTCCACAACAGACTCCAGGCTACAATGATCTACGTCACGCATGACCAGGTTGAAGCTCTCACGATGGCTGACAAGATTGTCGTCATGAAGCTCGGTGTCATCCAGCAGATCGGCGGACCTATGGAACTCTACAACGAGCCCGACAACAAGTTTGTCGCAGGCTTCATCGGATCGCCACCGATGAACTTCATCGTCGTCGATGTCGAGAAGGACGGAGAGAAGACATTCCTCAGAAGCGCTTCCTTCACACTCGATGTAACACCTGCTCAGAGCGCATTCCTTGCACCCTATGTCGGAAAGAAGGTTACATTCGGTATCAGGCCGGAGGATGTCGAATTCTCACACGTCACACAGGAAGGCAAGACCATCAACGGTAACGTCAGTGTCGTCGAGCCTCTCGGAAGCGAGACACAGGTCTACGTCACAACCGACAATGCGAACATCGTCGGAAAGATCGACCCGTCTGTCATCCCGACTGTCGGCGAGAAGGTATCGCTGCTCGTCAACATGGAGAAGGCACGCTTCTTCGATGTCGATACAGAGCTCAGAATCAGATAACAATCAGTTAATTGTTTATCGGGGTGTCGGAAACGGCACCCTTTTTCAGTGCCTTCCTTTGCGGTATACTTACCTCATGAAAAAGAAACTTCTCCCCGTTATCCTCCTTGTCATCTCTCTTCTTCCGCTTTCGGCCTACACTCCTCTCGATAAATCATCCGTAAATTCATTCGACAGATTTTTCATGACGGAGTACAGCAGCACACAGGACACGGCGGCAACGGTTCTCGACATAACACTTGCCGCGACACCGCTCATAACAGCATTCAGCGGCGAGAAGAGACTCGGCACTACCGCGGTAATGTACGCAGAGACCTTCGCACTTGCATGGGGAGCAAAGGAGCTGTTGAAATATGCCGTGAACAGGGAGCGCCCGTACCTTTATTACGACAATCCGCCGGATGACAGGAAGGACGACTGGGAGAAATCATTCCCCTCGGGGCATACGACCCTGGCCTTCGCTTCGGCAGCATTCACTGCATACACCTTCAACAGATATAACCCCGAGAGCAGATGGAGACTCCCCGTCACCCTCGGCGTCTACACGCTTGCCGCGGCCACCGCGGTTCTCAGAGTCACGAGCGGCTCGCATTTCGTCACCGACGTCCTTGCCGGTGCCGCGCTGGGTACTCTCATCGGCTTTGCGGTGCCGTATCTTCATACGCTCCCGGACAATGTCCGGGTCGGAGCGACGCCGTTCGCACTGGCCTTCAACATAAGCTTCTGACAGAGACACCGGACGATGCACTCTTCACCCTTAACCCGTCTTCCCTGAAGAGTTGGGGCAGGAAACCGCAGAAAGAAAAAGAGGAATATCACTCGAGGAAGAGGTCGTCTACCGTAACTTCACTCTGAACTATGCCGCTGTAGAGATTCTTCCTTACTCCATAGGTTGTGATGAACGTATGCTGGAGCGCCTTCTTCGTCTTCGTGACATGCTGGAAAAGTGCAGCACGCTGCCGCAGCTTTCTCTCATACTCCTCTGTAATCGCATACTCATCAACCGAGTACTTCATCTCACAGATGTTGATCACATCATCCCTCCGGTCGATGAGCATGTCTATCTGACCGCCCTTCCATTCGGTACCGTCCCTGTCCGTAAACGGCTTCTGCTTCCAGGAATAGACGGAAGAAAGAACCCCGAGGATGCTAAGCTTCGACTTTATCTGCCTTATATGATGGTTCGAAGGCATAGCCCGTCCGGGCATTCTTTACCCCGAAGAAGAGAGCCCGAAGAGGAGCTGAAGGCTATAACGGCATTTACCTGTCTTTGTCCCGAAAATAGAGTACATTTTGTTACCTTATAACAAATAGTCTGATTCTCTATTGACATTTACAAAACCGGCATTTAGAGTATAGTTACTTAACGGGAAATTTTTCTGAAGTCAATTTTGAAGGTTTTATACTCAAATACGAAAACAGAGAAGATCTGCACAAACTACGAAGAAGCAAGGAGATTTTTCGGAGGTAAGACTATACTTGCAGATTGTCTTATGAAGAAAATCTACTTCCTCGAAAATACCGATTTTCTGAAAGACGTAATTGATACACGAAGTCTGCGATTTCACAATCTTCAGGCTAAAGGGAAAAAGAATCTGAACGGCTATTTTGCAATCGACGTGAAAACAAGAAAAGAGCCGTGGAGAATAATTCTACAGCCACTGGATGATAATCTGAATCCGTTCAACCCATGCAACATAGATGTCATAGCCTGTGCTGTAAGAATAGTAGAAATAGAGGAGATAAGTAATCACTATGAGTAATTATATAAGATACAACAACAAAATGGCATTCCACCCGGGAGCATACATTGATGACTTCATTGAATTCTATGGTCTGACGCAGAAAGACTTTGCAATACGTCTCGGAACGACGCCAAAAAATCTCTGCACACTTATCCAGGGAGAACAGAGACTTTCACAGGATATGGCAAAGAAACTTTCCAGCGTCACCAACATAAGTGTACAGACATGGCAGAACCTTCAGAGCAGCTATGACGAAGCCCTTTCCTTTGTGGAAGAAGAGAAGCGGAAAGAACACGAGAAGAAGTTAATCGCGGATATAAGCTACAGCTCGCTCAGTTCTCTTTACTCCCTTCCGGATCTGAAGCGGAAGACGGATGAACAGATTCCGGAGACGAAGCATTCTCTCGGGATCTCCGAGCTTGAAACTCTGAAGACGCTGTCTTCCTCCACCTGTCTCAGACACTCGAAGAACATGACGGAAACGAACATCATAAGGGCGAATGTCATGATTCTATTCGCGACAAATGCCGCGATAAAGACAGAGACGGCACCGTTCAACAGAAAGAAACTCGACAGAGCCGTCTCCTTCGCTCTCACGAAGACCACGGACTACGAGGGAATGTACGAGGCTCTCCAGGAGGAATTCAGAAAGGCGGGAGTCGCATTCTTCGTTCTTCCGAACATCCCGGGCTCGAAGCTCAACGGTGCAGTGAAGAAGCTCAGACGCAAGGCGGTTCTTCTCGTCTCCGACAGGAACAGAACCGTAGACACCCTCTTCTTCACACTCCTGCATGAAATAGCGCACATAAAGAACAACGACTGGGGACCGTATTTCGAGGAGGACGAGGGAGAAGCGGAGGAAAGAGCCAACAGATACGCAGAGGACATGCTGATTCCTCCCGAAAAGTACAGCGCATTCTTCTTCTCGCGCGCCTACGACAGAGAGAGCATCATCAGATTTGCAGAAGAGATAAACCGTGATCCGGGCATCGTAGTCGCACGTCTTCAGAAGGACGGCGTCGTCAGATACGACGACAGGGATCTCAACTCCCTCAAGCACGTTCCTTCAATCAGACAGGACACTTCGATATGTCTCAGACCCTTCGATACCGACATCTCCGAAGCTCTGAAATGAGAGATGAGGGGGCCGGAAGAGGAAGATGTCGTTAAATTCATATCAATTCGAAAGATAAACTGGGGTATATTTTTGTAAAATTTATGCCCTTCTCTATTGCAACTGACCCCGATTTATGAAAAATAAAGCGTGCATGCTTTCCGGGTGCAGTTTGCACCTCATGCCTCCGGGTTTCCGGCAATATTTTTTGGGGGAAAAGATTTCTTTTCCAAAAGGTTATGCCATGATAGAACTTAGGCATTTACGAAAGGAGTTTGACGACTGCTGTCCGCTCGAGGACATCAACGTCACAATCAACAGCGGGGACGTAATAGCAGTCATAGGCCCCAGCGGCACGGGTAAGAGTACACTTCTCAGATGCATCAACATGCTCGAGGAACCGACAAGCGGCGAAATCATCGTCGACGGCGAGGACATCACGGCAAAGGGCTGTGACCTCAACGCGGTGAGAAAGAAGATGGGAATGGTCTTCCAGTCCTTCAACCTCTTCATGCACCAGACGGTAATCGAGAACATCATGAATCCGCAGATCACGCTTCTCGGAAGGGGCAGACAGGAAGCCTACGACAAGGCTATGGAGCTTCTCACAAGCGTCGGTCTTGCCACCAAGGTATTCTCATACCCCGACGAGCTCTCGGGCGGACAGCGCCAGCGTGTCGCAATCGCACGCGCTCTCGCAATGGATCCGGAGATCATCCTCTTCGACGAACCGACGAGCGCACTCGATCCGTCGATGATCGGGGAAGTACAGTCGGTAATCAAGATGCTCGCGAAATCGGGACGCACGATGATGATCGTCACCCACGAGATGGACTTCGCACGCAAGATCTCGAACCGCATCTTCTTCATGGACGAAGGCGGAATCTACGAGGAAGGTACCCCGAAGGAGATTTTCGACCATCCGAAGAAGGAGAAGACGAGACGCTTCATACAGCGCCTGACGACCCTCAGGTACAAGATAGAGTCCACGGAATTCGATGTCGAAGCGATGAACGAGGAACTCCAGAGCTACGGTGAAAAGCTCCTCATCGAAAGCGAAAGACTGAGCAAGCTCAGCATCGCACTCGAGGAAATCTGCATAAACAACATCGCTGCTTATGAAGATAATCCGGACATCATCGCCCAGATCGAATACTCCGAAAAGAGTGATACCCTCTCTCTCTTCATCAGGTACAAGGGAGAACCCGCAGAAGCCACGAAGAGCGACAACGAACTCTTCCTCTCGGTCCTCTCGGACAGGACGACGACTCTCAGGGAATACACGGCAGACGATGCGGACGGGTACGTCAACCGCGTCGACCTCAGCTTCGGCTGGGTAGAGGAGGAGTAAGCCATGAAAAGGATTCTTACGTTACTGCTTGCACTTCTTCTCATCGCGGGAACGGTATCTGCCGCGAAGTACCCCAAAGACACTCCGATAGCCGACCTCAACGGAAAGAACATCGCAGTCCAGACCGCAGTCCTCTACGAGGAACTGATAAAAGACACCGTTCCCGACACGACATTCCAGTACTACACGATGCCGAACGACATGATCTACGCCCTCACATCGGGCAAGGTCGATGCGTACCTCATCGAGGGCGTCAGCTATGGTATCCAGAAGGCGAACCATCCCGAACTCGAGACACTGGACGAGGTTGCGGGCTACATCAACGCAACCTGCATCATCGGCAACAACGAGAAGCAGGAGACACTCCTGAGGGAGCTCAACGAGTTCATAGCAACATGTAAGGAAGACGGTACCTCCGACTACCTCTACGACTACTGGATCAACAACTTCGACCCCGAGACGAGTACATTCTCCCTCGAGCCCTTCACCGGTGAGAACGGAACGATATCGATTGCTGTCGAAGGCGGTTACGAGCCCTTCTCCTTCGTCTCCAACGGAGAACTCAGCGGCTTCGACGTCGAGTTCATATCACGCTTCTGCCTCGCATACGGCTACACTCCCGTATTCTACGAGGTTCCCTTCGAGTCCATCGCCCCCGGAGTGGAGACGGGTAAGTACGACATCGGAATGAACATCGTCGTGAGCGAGGAGAGAAACGAGACGGGAACACTCTCGGACGTCTACTACACGACACCCATCCAGCTCGTCGTAATCGGAGAGGAGACAAGCACCGAGACCTTCTTCGACAAACTTGCCGCATCCTTCAACAAGACCTTCATCCGCGAAAACCGCTGGAAGCTCTTTCTGGAAGGAGCCGGAGTCACGATCCTCATCACGCTCTGCTCGATAGTCCTTGGAACGCTCCTGGGCTTCTGCATATACCTTCTCTGCCGTCACGGAAATCCCGTTGCAAATGCTGTCAACAACTTCTACAACTGGCTTGTGGAGGGAATGCCGACAGTACTTCTGCTGATGATTCTCTACTACATCGTCTTCGGTTCCTCACGTCTCAGCGGCATGTGGGTATCCGTCGTGGGCTTCACACTCATATTCTCATGCTCGATGTACGACATGCTCTGCGTGGGCTGCAAGGCAGTCCCGGACGGACAGCTCGAGGCTGCGAAGGCCCTCGGCTACACCGACAGCCAGTCGTTCTTCAAGATTCTGCTTCCGCAGGCTGCACAGCACTTCCTCCCGATCTACCGTAACGAAATCGTTACACTCATCAAGGAGACGTCGGTTGTCGGCTACATCGCGGTACTCGATCTCACGAAGATATCTGACCTGGTGAGAAGCCGAACATACGAGGCGTTCTTCCCTCTCATTGCAACTGCCGTCATCTACTTCATAATCGCGGCTGTCATGACCGAGATAGTGAAGAAGATCGAGTTCAGCATCAACCCGAAGAAGAGAAGCGAGGAAAAGATTCTCAAAGACATAAAGCAGTGGGAATAGAGATTCCCGCTCTTTTCCGCCCCGGATTTCCGGGGCATTTTCATATCTTCCACCTCTTCTCCAGTCGACAGCTGAGGCTCATTACCCAGCTGCATCGAAAATTTCATTTTGTCCCCGAATAGTACAGGACGATTCGGAAAACCTGCCTTATATTATGAATGTAAGAGTTCCTGTAACATGCTGTATTCGCAGATGACGTTTCAAGTGGGAGGCCAGATGACACCGGAGACAAGCAGAGGAAAAAACCTCAATTCCATAGCAGAGTTCAGATTATTCGACGACACGTTTATGAGCGCCGCTTTCGACGGCCAGAAGGAGGCAACGAAATTCCTCATCGACACGATTACGGGGCTGAACGTCACTGTGAAAGACACCAAAGCTCAGTATTTCCTGTCGAATACGAGAGGACACGAGGTGAGACTCGATATCGTTGCCACAGACAGAAGCGGCAAAGTCTATCACTTCGAAGTACAGCGAGCAAAAGCAGGGGCATCCGAGAAGAGAGCAAGATTCCTCTCCGCACTTCTGGATTCAACCCTTCTCGGAAAGGGAGAGGACTACAGCAGCATTCCCGACCGATACACTATTTTCATAACTGAAAGCGACTATTTCGGTGCGGGATTACCGCTCTACCATATAGGGAACATGATAGAGGAACTGAACAGGCCTTTTGCTGACGGTGCTCACACAATATATGTAAACGGAGAATTCAGGGACATATCGAATCCGATCGGAACACTTATGCATGACTTTTCATGTATTGAACCTTCCGATATGATAATTCCGGTATTGAAAGAAAGAGTGACGACTTTAAAGAAAACTACAGGAGGA
>CAVILL010000026.1:23495-26948 GCA_963643635.1 Sphaerochaetaceae bacterium
CAGAAATCTCCTTATGGCAATGCTCGACAATACGCCGGAGCCGGACGAGAACCTCAGGAACCTCTCCCGGGGAATGAAAAACATCCGCTCTATGCCGATGGTCTTCAGAAGGGAAAGGAATCTCCCGGAGTCCAGCTTCTGACGTATTCCGTAGTCGTTCTGAAATAGATGAGCCGGACACTGCCGGCTCTGTTCTTATGTATTTTCTCCGTTTTCAGGTTTTTCGCTGTCGTCCATGTCGAAGTAGGATGAAATCATTTCAGATATGTCCTCTCCCTGGACCTTCACGGACTGCACTTCCCCGATATCACCGTACTGATAGATCTGATCGAGTGCCTCGACTGCGGCACGTATCTTCGTTCTCAGAAGGAAGCCGCTTCTCGACGCCATCTCGGTAAGAGCACGGGTATCGCACTCGATATCTCTGTCGTATGCCTTTCTGTAGAGATCCACGATGCTCTCCACTGACGCATTGAGCTCATCCATGCTGAGGCTCTTGAGCTCTGTTCCCTTCGTAATTCTGTCGAGAGTGTCCGTCATGGCCTTCCTCTCCTCTTCGCTCTTTGTAGACAGAGCGACTTCGGAGTACTCGTTCTTACCGGCTATGACCTCATCCGTGAATGATGAGGAGAATGCGAAGACGGAGTATACACCCTCGAGAAGAGGTACGGGGTTGAGGAACCTGTTGATGTTGAGGTACGCGTTCTCACGGCTCTTACGAGGCATTCTTCCGATGAGCTCCGCTTCGTCAAAGAGGATTACCCAGCCCTTGTAGCCCATTGTTCTGAAGAGCTTCGCCATGAAGCAGAAGTAATCGAATGTATGCTTCTTCTGGACGAACGACTCGCGGAAGGAAGCCTTCTCGTCACAGTACTTCGTATATAGCTTCTTGAGTGTTCCGAGGTTGACGAAATAGCCTCTGAGGTCCGCATCCAGTGCGTCGATATCGTCATCCCTGTGACCGGAAGAGGAAAGAAGCGTTCTGAAGACGTAGTAGAGCTTGTCCGAAGGAAGCTTCTTGAGAGCGTAGAGGAACATCTCGTTCGCCTTCTCGCTCTCGGGAGAAAGACCCTCGAAGATTCCCAGGATTCCGCTTTCGTTGCTCGACGGAAGATAGGTGTTCTCGATTATTCTCTTGTAAAGACCAACGAGGTTGTTCGGAGGAGTCTCCTTGCTTATCGAGACAAGGGAAACCACGTAGTTGTCTTCCTGCGCGAGGGAGAATATGGTGTTGAGCATATGTGTCTTTCCCTCACCGTACTTGCCGATGATCACCCGGCCCTTCGAGCTGCCTTGTGCAACCTCTGCCATGTCTTCCTTTATGGAATCTATGAGCTCACGGCGTGACGAGGAGAAGTATTTGCCGACTCTCCGCGAAGGAATACCCGACCTCAGCGCCTCAATAAGGTGTCTTGCTTCCCAGTCCATCAGTTCTCCTCCTTTCTGTCCAGCTGCAGCGTGAATCTGTTCACGAGAAGCGGAAGCGACGTTCCGCCGTACTTCGATTCCTTCATGAGCTTTTCCGCATCCTCTTTTCCAAGCGTCACTGCAGAGCAGTCATAGCTCTTGAAGAGCGTAGAAAGCCTCGAGGACATCTCGATGATTGCATCCTCCGTGTAGAGGGAGGCGTTGATCTTGTCGAGGTCGAGAAGGTCCGTGTAGAGGTTCACCCTCTTCGAAATGATTTCGTTCTGGATTCTGAGCCAGAGAGCCTGGTAGCTCTTGACGCCCGTCTTCTCGTTGTCGATGAGACTCCGCTCGAAGCCGAAGACGAGGAAGAAGTACCTGAATGTGTCTATGTCGTCAATGAGCTCGCGGATTGCCTCGTAGCCGTCGTCGCGTCTCATCTTCGTGTACTTCACGGGATTGAGGGACGAAGTGCTTATCATGCTCTCGAGATTGTCGATGGAGACGAAGAGGCCGCTGTAGCCCGCCATCTTCACGAGCTCGGAGAGACTCCTCAGGAGGAAGCGCGCATTGAACTTGTTGATCTTGTAGCCTGCAAGGCCCATTCCCCTGAGAGATGCAATCTTTATCGTCTTGTCGGCTCTCAGCCACTTGTCCGTCATGTCCTTCGTCTCTCCGTCGAGCTTGAAGAGTCCGAGGTAGGAGGAAGCGAGGATGGAGAGAATCTGGCCGAAGTTGTAGTCGAGGTTCGGATTTCCCTGGTAGAAATTCCTGATTCCCGCCCTGATTTCACTCTTGGAGTAGAACGAAAGCTCTCCCCTGTCACCGAGCCAGGACGAGAATGTCTTCTCGTTGTCGGCTGTGTAGTCGTAACCGAGGTCGTTGACCATCCTGACAGCACTGCGCTTCACAAGGTCGTCAAGGTCGAGCTTTTCAAATACCTCAAGATAGAGATTGCTCAGGTCCGATAGAAGAAGATTCCTGCTGTCGAGTTCGACAGTTATGAAGCCGCTGTCCGCGGCGTCGAACGAGAGGAGCTTCAGAAGGTGGCTCTTACCAGATCCCTTCTTTCCCGTGACGAACTTTATCTTGCTCCCGCCGTGGGAGATGAACGTATCGAAATACTCACGGCGGATGAATGATGACACCTTGTCCAGGCCCACCGTAATCGAACGCAGTATGTCTCTGTCTACGGGAACACGTCCGAAGGAGAGCTCAACCATGGCCTTGTTAGCTTCCATCTGCTTCCTCCGTTATCTGAAGCAGATAGTGCTGAAGATCTGTTCGTTGCCGTTGGAATCGAGGATTCTGATTCCCTTTCCCCTTCCGGTCGAGAAGGAAACACTCTTACCGCTCTTTGTTACGAAGCCGCCCTTCTCGTTCTCCTGATAGAGTCTCGCAACGTCGAATGCGAAAGCGGTATCATCGTAGTCCTTTCTGCTTCTTGAAAGAGGAACCATGATCTTATAGAGGTCGAGGAGAGTGAGGTAGGAACCGAATGTGAACTTCCGGCTTCCGGCCTTCTCGTTCTCGCGTGCAATCATGAGTGTATATGCATTCTCAATGTCCTGTGCAAAGGAGAGAGCGTTGAACGATGCCTCCTCGAGCTTGTCGACGAGTTCCTTCGTCTTGTCCGCAAGATATGCCGGTCTCATCGTGGCGACCTTCTTCTTTCCGAGGACCACTTCCTGGTTCTCGGCATCAAGCTTTATCTTCGTCGGGAATACCTCGAACGAGGGGTAGTCCCCCACGACATCAAGTCCCTTGCCCCTGAGTGATGACAGCATCTCCTCCGTGAACTTTCCTTCTGCGAAGTATGCTCTGTAGTCGAATGACGAGAGACACTCCGAAAGAGCCGCCTTAGCATCGAGGTATACACCCGTTGCCGTCTCGAGAGCGGCAGAATCCTTCTCTGCAGCCTTCAGGTCTCCGTTCAGAACATCCTTTGCGACTTTGCCCTCAAGACTCGTGACCTTCTTGAGTGCATCCTTTACATTCTTTTCGAGGGGCTTGAACCCTTCGAGAAATTCTTCATAAATCATTGAA
>CAVILL010000027.1:0-25985 GCA_963643635.1 Sphaerochaetaceae bacterium
TCATGATAAGTCCAGGGCGCCCATGTTCCTTCCATTGCGATTGTAATCTCGCCCTTTGCCTTAATCCGTTCCAGCTGATCCCCGGTGGAATCAGATTCCTTTGTTCCGCCCGCAAATATCGAATTTGCGAGGAGGATTGCGATGAGTGAAATCGTGATTAATTTCTTCATGCCTTTTCTCCTTATTCTATTTCCGGGAGTTCCATACGTGATATGAACTCCTTTGTTCTTCTTTCCTTCGGATTACTGAAGAATTCCTTCGTCTCCGCCTCCTCGACTTTGACGCCGCCCTCCATGAAGATGCAGCGTGTCGCGACGGAGCGGGCGAAGCTCATCTCGTGTGTCACGACAATCATTGTCATGCCTTCGTCCGCAAGGGTCTTCATCACGGAAAGCACCTCTCCCGTGAGCTCCGGGTCCAGTGCGGAGGTGGGTTCGTCGAAGTATATGAGCTCCGGGTCGAGTGCGAGGGCGCGTGCTATCGCGACTCTCTGCTGCTGTCCCCCCGAGAGCTGGGAAGGGTAGTAGGAGGCTCTTTCCCTCATTCCGACCTTCTCGAGATTCTTCATGGCCTTCTCCTTCGCTTCCTCCTTCTTCATCCTACGCGCGATGACGAGTCCCTCCATCACGTTCTCGAGAGCCGTTCTGTTCGAAAAGAGGTTGTAGTTCTGAAAGACGAAGCCCGTTTGCATTCTTATTTCCCGGATTTCCTTCTTCGTTATTGCTGCAAGGTCGTATTCCTTTCCGTTGAATGTCATCCTTCCGCTGTCCGCCTTCTCAAGGAAGTCAAGACACCTCAGAAGTGTCGTCTTGCCTCCGCCCGAGGGGCCGAGCACTGCTATGACATCGCCTTTCTCCACTTCGAGGGAAATACCGTTGAGGACGTGGAGGTCACCGAAGCTCTTCTTTAAGTCGTCTGTTTTCAGAATCATTTCTCACCATCCCTTCGCGCGGAACTTCTTCTCACCCCATGCCTGCACCTTCGTCAGCAGCGTGCACATTATGAGGTAGATGAGTCCCACCTCGATGTAGAGTACGAGAGGCTCGTATGTTCTTGCGACTATCCTCTGCGTCGCCATGAACATCTCCGTGACGGTTATGTTCGCGGCAAGGGAGGTGTCCTTGACCATGCTTATGAGTGAATTGAAGAGGGAGGGAAATGCGATGCGGAATGCCTGCGGGAGTATGATTCTCCGCATTGTCTGAAGCCAGCTCATGCCTACGCATTCTCCCGCTTCGAGCTGTCCCTTCGGGACTGCAAGAATGGCGGCCCTGATGGTCTCTGCCGAGTACGCTCCCTCGTTTATCGAGAAGACGATGACTGCGGCGGGGAAGGGATCTATGAGGACTCCGAGTGAGGGAAGGCCGTAGAAGATGACGAAGAGCTGCACAAGCAGCGGCGTTCCCCTCACAACCCATATGTAGAAGCGGCATATGTTCTTCAGTACCGGGATTCTGGCTATCTGTATGAGGGCGACGACGGTTGCGATGATGAGGGCGAAGAAGAACGAGAGGAGCGTCAGCGGAATCGTCTGCTGGAGTCCGGGCTTCAGTATCTTCCAGAAGGAATCGATGATGATGCTCCAAACCCTGCTGTCCACTTCCTGTCTCCCTTGTAAGGGAAAATTAATCAATTGGAGGGGAAGGTGTCAACATTCCTTCAGATAAAAGGAACGAAGAAGGGGGGAATGCAGAGGATATCTCCGTCCTTTCTGTAATCCTTCGGATAGACGAGGTACCTCGTGCTTATCCTCGAATGATACTTCTCATGGAACATGTCGAGGGAGGTGTGCGTCAGGTATGACGACGACTTGACTTCGACCGGACATATCCTGTTGCTGCGGGAGAGAAGGAAGTCTATTTCGTAGGTGTGTTTGGAAGAAGAGGAGTAGAAGGTATGGTAGAAGAGGTTATCTCCCTTTGTACTCAGCATCCCGGCAGTGATGTTCTCATAGACATACCCGAGGTTCACTGGCAGTTTATCCGACATGAGCCCCCTGTAGAGGAGGTTGTCGGTGAAGGACCTGTCTTTGAAGGCCAGGGTTATGAACAGTCCCGTGTCGGCAAGATAGAGTTTGAACTTTCTCAGGTCCTTCGTAAGTGAAAGTCCGACCCCGGGGTCATTGGTGTGGTAACAGGGCAGTACGGTCCGGGATGATGCAAGCTCTGCAATTTTCGAGAGGATGTTGTTGTCGGACGGACGCCTGGAGGAATCCGCTCCGGAGACGTTGTAGCGTGTGGAACCCGTGCTCAGTTCTCCGGGAATATTGTCGAAAAGCAGGGAAAGTACTCCCGACGGGTCTATCTTGTAGAAATCATCCTCGTACAGGTCGATAATCGGGCGTTTCACCTCGTCGACGCTCTGCAGATTGTTCGTCTCGAGGTATTCGCTCACTGCCTGTGGCATGCCTCCGATTACCATATAGAGTCTGAAGAGTCTCATTCCTTCTCTGAGGGCCGCCTCTCCGAGAGCTCTCTTCGTCTGAAAGAGGCTCTCCATCATGGTGAATGTCGTCTCTTTCCCGGCGGCCCCGGGGAACTCTTCGAAATCCATGGGATGCATCTGAATCTTCTTTTCTTCACTGGGAATGAGAATGTTTTCCACGTTTTTCTTTATCGGGATGAAAGAACCTGTCTCCAGAAAATCGTATCTCCCGTCTGCGACAAGATGTTTGATGGCCTGCCTTGCCCGGGGGAAACGCTGGACTTCGTCGAAGACTACAAGGGATTCTCTCTCATGAAGTCTTACTCCCGTTCTGAACTGAAGCTGCAGGAAGAAATAATCGAGGTCTGAAAGGTGATTGAAGAGCTCCCTTATGTCTTCGGAAGCCTCGGAAAAGTCAATCAGGATGAAGCTCCTGTATTCCTCTGAAGCAAACTCCTTTACGACTGTTGATTGTGCTGAAAAACTGCAAAATCCCCGTATTTCTAATGTGGTTATACTGCAAAATCCCCGATTTCGGGGCAAAAACCAATAAATCGCAAACAGTCTGCTGGTGATGAAAAAGAGGGCGGAACCAGTGATTCCACCCTCCGTTTCAGATTGTCAGAGTCTTAATTCTTCTTCGGTTTCCTGAACTCGTTCTGGCCGCGGATGGTACCGCCGTCGCAGAGGATATCTACACCGGCGAGGTAGCCGTTGCGTTCGTCGGCAAGCGAAGCTATGGCAAAGCCCAGTTCCTCCGGCCTGCCCATTCTTTCCTCACAGGAGCACCTGATCATGCTTCCGCCGTGCTCTGTCTCGAGATTGCCCATATCTGTTGCGATGAGGCCGGGTGAGAGGGAGACGACTCTTATTCCCTTCGGCCCGTATTCGAAGGCACACTTTGCCGAGTACCATGTCACGAAGTTCTTCGATACCGAGTAGGCAAAACCGTTCCTGAGGTACGGATCCTTTATCATCTTTCCCATTTTGAGGGCCTTCGTGATGAAGAGGTTCTCATCCCTGTCTGCAAGAAGATACGCTTTCTTCGGAATTGCCATCTTCGGAAGTGCATATGCCGACATCGAGGCAATGTCGACGATGACGGAGCCTTTCTTCATCAGCTTCGAGAATTCCTCGTTGACATAGACTGTTCCGAGTGCGTTGATTCTCATGATTTCCTCGGGGGTCACCTTCATCGCTGGGGAAACGCCTGCTGCATGGATTACGTTCGTTATCTCTCCAAGCGTTGCCGCGTATTCTGCCAGAGCCTTAACGTTCTCCCTCTTCGAGGTGTCGCATGTCTTTGCGTATGCCTCGAAGCCCGCTGCCTTCAGTTTACCGACTGCGTTCTCGAGTTTCTTCTCCGTTCTTCCCGATACGACCACTATCCTGTCCTTCGGCATGAAGAGTGCCGCTTCAAGTCCCATTCCCGAGCCGCCGCCCGTGACTACACATACTTTCGCCATATCCATGTGCTCCTTTCTCTATTTTTTTATCCATTATACCCCGGACGGGAGAAGATTACAGCAGCAGCTGCCTCCGGGATGTAAGAAAACAGTCTTTTTCTTCATTATTTCCTTCTCCCTGCATTCGGATTATGCTTGAGATATGTTTTGGAAATGTTAACGGAGGTGGAAGCTGTCTGATGAGGAAAGAACGGGTGAAAATCTTTTCAAAACAATTAAGTTAGTGTAAGCTAACTTTAAGGAGGCACGTATGCTTTTCCGCACACTCGGTGACAGCCATAATCCCGCTGTCATCTTCTTTCACGCAATGGGCGTCACCGGCGAGAGTTCTCTTCCCGTGGCAGAACATCTCAGAGATGATTATTTTGTCGTTCTTCCGACTTCGACTGTCTACTGTAAGGGTCAGAAGTATGTTTCGAAGGCGGATGAAGTGAGGCAGATTGTTGAATTCCTGAAATCGGAGGGAGTTGAAAGACTCGTTCTTGTTGTCGCTTCCTCTATAGGTGCCGATCTCGCATGTGCCTTCCTCTCTTCGTCGGGAATCCCCGTTTGCCACGCATTCTTCGACGGCGGACAGTTCGCGAGAATCGGAAAGATTACGAGAAGGATAATGGTTCCCTTCCTCTACGGGGCAATAAGAAGTCTCTACAGGACGAACGGCAGGACACTCGGAAAGATTCTCTGGTGTGATGACGAGAGCATAAAGCCGTACTTCATAAAGGCGGGGGAGAATCTCACGTATTCGAATATGAGAAGGCAGATGGCGGACAGTCTTGAGGATAAGCCTTTCGCGAAGTTCTGCTCCGTGAGGGAGGAGAACTGCTTCTTCGAGTTCGGATCGGCAGAGGAGCACTTCAAGTACCGTGACGCCGTGAGAAAAGCCTGGCCGGAGGGTAACTATCCCGTCTTCAGGGGCTGCAACCACATGGAGTACCAGATACGTAATCCGGAGGGCTTTGCCGATATGCTCATCTCGATAATCAAATACAACAGAATGCCGGAACTTGAGTTTCTGACATGGAACTGAGGAGGAAAATATGAAACCTGATTACAGAAACTGGGTTCCGAAGGGAATGGTTTTTTCGCTTGTGGCACTGAACATCGCTGTTCTGGTGCTTTTCGTGCTCTTCGGATGTCTCGGAAAGGGCATCGGGGAGGGGACGTTGAGGACAGTTGTAACTGTCGTCCTTGCCGTCGGCCTTGTCGGCAGCTGCAAGTTTACCGAGTGGTGTATCTACGCCTACCGCGCCTTCTCCTATGACGGGAAGCGGCAGCTCAGCCGGGGCATAATCGAAGGAACTGCAGAATACGTTCATCTTCCGGCGGGAGGCAGGGCTCTCGACGTGGGATGCGGAAGCGGCGCACTCGCGATTGCAGTTGCAAAACGAAATCCGGAGGCCCGGGTCGTCGGAGTCGACAGATGGGGAAAGGATTACGCCTCGTTCAGTCTACCGCTCTGCGAGAGGAATGCTGAGGCCGAGGGCGTGAAGAATGTTCTCTTCATGAAGGGAGATGCCACTCATCTGGAATTTCCCGATGAGTCCTTCGATGCCGTTACGAGCAACTACGTCTATCACAATATCACCGGAAAGGATAAGCAGGCTCTTCTTCTCGAGACGTTTAGGGTCCTGAAGAAGGGCGGCACATTCGCCATCCACGACCTCATGTCTTTCCGGCGCTACGGCGACATGAACGCCTTCGTGAGAAAACTGAAGGCCATGGGCTATGAGAAGGTCGAACTCATAGATACGACGGATGGCATGTTCATGACAAAGAGGGAAGCACGGCATATTATGCTCGGTGGCTCGACACTCCTCACGGGAATAAAGTGATGGAAGAAAGGTATCTTGCGGAAACGGAGATGCTCGATTACTCCTCTCCGGAGATCGAGAGACTCGTTCTGAAGAAAGGATGGAGGAGTCTTCCTCCTCCTGAGAGAGTGAAGGGCATCTACTTCTTCGTGAGGGACGAAATCCTCTTCGGCTACAACACCGATGACTCCATCCCCGCGTCCCGCGTCCTCCTTGACGGCTGCGGACAGTGCAACACGAAATCCACTCTCTTCATGGCGCTCCTGAGGACATGTTCAGTCGAGTGCAGGATACACGGCTTCACGATTCACAAGCGCCTCCAGAAGGGTGCGATGACGGGACTTGTGTACATTCTTGCACCTGAGAATGTCTTTCACAGCTGGGTTGAAGTTCATCTCGGTGACAGATGGTACACACTAGAGGGCATCATTCTCGACAGCCGCTACCTTTCGGCTCTGAGACGTAAGTTTCCGCCTCACTCCGGGCCCTTCACCGGTTACGGGGTCGCCGTGAGGGACTGGAAGAGTGTCGATACAGACTTCAACGCTGAAGATACATTCATACAGAGCGAAGGTATAAACAGGGATTACGGCGTCTACGATTCACCCGACGCTCTCCTGAGGGAGCACGGACAGGAGATGTCCGCTCTGAAGGGTTTCATGTACAGGAATATCGGGCGTAAACTGATGAACCGGAATGTGAGGAGGATAAGGGAATCGGACTGCAGTGCATGTTGACACTCCTTAATGCTGCGGCTATAAAGTTAAGTGTTTAAAGGAGTAATAAACATGAAAACTGCAGCAGTACAGATGAATGTCACATATTTGAGAAAGGGTGAAAACTACAATAAGGTGGCGCTCCTCATCGGAGAAGCTGCAGCCTCCGGAGCGGACACCGTGCTTCTCCCTGAGCTCTGGGACACAGGATTCTTCCCCGAAAATCCCGCAGAAGTAGCCGACGAGGACGGCATGGAGACGAAGGCCTTCCTTGCGTCCCTTTCCATAAGATACAGGGTGAACATCGTCGGCGGATCCGTCATCACGAAGAAGGACGGAAAGTTCTACAATACCTGTTATGTCTTCAATAAGACGGGACATCTCGAAGCCGAGTACGACAAGACCCATCTTTTTTCTCCTCTCGGTGAAGACAGGAAGTTCGAGAAGGGGAAGAGCCTCTGTACGTTCCAGCTCGACGGAATCAGATGCGGCATCCTTCTCTGCTACGACCTCAGGTTCCCCGAGACTGCTAGGACTCTGGCACTCGAGGGAGTCGAAGTTCTCTTCGTGTCGGCATTCTGGCCTAAGGAGAGAAGCACTGCGCTTCTCATCTTCGCACGCTCACGCGCCCTCGAGAACGAGATGTTCGTCGTTCTTTCATCTGCTGTCGGAAAGACTCCGCTTGTCGAAGGCGCCGGTTACTCCACTATATACGGTCCTTCGGGAGAGAAGCTTGCAAAGACGGACGGAGACGAAGCCGTGATTGTCGCTCCGGTTGACGAGGAACTTCTCAGAACTGCAAGAGAGAACATACCCGTATTCCGTGACAGGAGAACAGAGCTCTACAGGTGAGTTTCCTGCCTTCCGGGTCTTGTCAGAGTCCTTTCTGATTTACCCGGTAAAAGACAACATAAAATAACGTTTTGTACGACATTGTATTTCATTGTTCCCCTTAACTCTTATTTTTTGGCTACTTAAGGGGAAAAATCTGCTTTTTCCGATGTCTTAACCTGCCTGCCGGCAGCGACTATTATGGAGTAAACAAGAACAGCACCCGGAGGTGCTGTCTCTGTCAGAGTGATGAGTAGAGTTCCGCATAGCGTTTCGACGATGCCGCCCATGACCAGTCGGCCTTCATCCCGCGCCTCTGCATGTCTCTCCAGATCTCCTTCTTTTCCGTATATATATAATAAGCGTAGTTGATTCTGTTCAGAAGTACTTCCGGTGTGAAGTCATAGAACGAGAGTCCCGTTCCCGTGTTCTCGAATTCGTCGAGAGGAACGACTGTGTCTCTGAGACCTCCCGTCTCGTGGACAATCGGGACTGCGCCGTACTTGAGGGAAATGAGCTGCGTCAGACCGCAGGGCTCGAATGCCGAAGGCACGAGGAATGCGTCGGCAGCGGAGTAGATGCGCCTCGAGAGTGCATCCGAGAACTCGATCTTCGCTCTTACCTTTCCGGGGTATTTTGCCTCGTAGTAGCGGAACATGTTCTCGTAGTAGCTGTCTCCCGTTCCGAGGACGACGAAGTTGATGTTCTTATCGCAGATTCTGTCCATGATGGAGTCGATGAGCGTCATTCCCTTCTGACTCGTCAGTCTCGAGACTACCGCCAGCATGAAAGCATCCTTATCCTCTCCGAGTCCGAGTTCCTTCTGCAGAGCGAGCTTGTTCGCCTCTCTCTTCTTTATGAAGGACTTCACACTGTAGTTGTTGACAATCTTGGTATCGGTTTCGGGATTCCAGACCGAATAGTCGATTCCGTTGACGATTCCCATGAGGCGGTTGGATCTCCATGCGAGAATGTCCTCGAGTCCGTCACCGAACTCGTGGGTCTGGATTTCCTTTGCATACGATTCCGATACCGTCGTGATCCAGTCCGAGTATACGAGGCCGCCGCGGAGCATCGTGGCATTCCATTCGTCCTTCGGTGCGGACGTGTCCTGATAGGGCGACACGAGAAGGCCCGGTTCGAACAGGGAGTCGGGGAGTGCGCTGACCCACCTCAGGTGACCCACGTTCCAGCAGCCCTGGAAGCAGAGATTGTGGATGGTCATTATCGTCCTGATTCCGCGGAAGAATTCATCTCCCTGGAAGATCGTGTTCAGATACACCGGAACGAGTGATGAGTGCCAGTCGTGGCAGTGGATTATGTCGGGTCTGAAGCCGATGAGGGGGAGTGCGGAGAGCACGGCCTTAGAGAAGTAGGCGTAACGCTCGAGATCTGCGAAGAGATCGTAGTAGGGACGCGAGCCCGAGAAATACTGGATGTTGTCCACGAAGTAGTATGTGATTCCGTCGAGTACGAGGGTGTTTATCCCGACGTAGATGCGGTTGTCCATCTGGAAGTAGACGACGTTTTTCATCTCCTTCTTGTACTCTTCACTGATCATCTCGTACTGGGGGATGATGACCCTTACGTCATATTCATTCTTGTCGAATGTCTTCGGCAGGCTTCCCACGACGTCAGCCAGCCCTCCTGTCTTCACGAACGGAACGCATTCCGCAGCAACAAAAAGTATCCTTTTCATCTTGCCTCCCCTTACAGTGTACTACTTCCGTATGGAACTTTCCGGATAATTTTATAAATAAAGTTTGACAGCTGGAAAAAGCGGTGCTATGGTAAGTTTGTTCAGTGAAGAAACTAATTGGAGGAAGGGATGCCCGCGAACAACAATCTGTTCCAGAGAAACGCGAACATAAGCATGATCGCCCAGCTCATCTGGCGCGAGAGCGGAATTACGCGTGTGGACATATCGCGGAGACTGAAACTGAACAAATCAACCGTCAGCAATATAATATCTGCACTCCTTTCGGCGGGGCTTGTAAATGAGGGCGAGCACAAGGACTCGTGTGCCCTCGGGGGAAGAAAGCCCATCGGTCTTTCCATAAACAGGAATTTCGGCTGTGTATTCGGTTTCGACCTGCAGCCGTCACACTACAGATCGGTAATCATGGGAGTCGACGGTTCCATCCTGTGGGAGAAGAAAGGCTCGAAGAAACAGATCTCCTTTGAAAACTTTATCTGCTCTGTCATAGACGAAGCCTTTCTTGCCCACAAGGGGATGGACATTCCTCTTCTTGCTCTTTCCTTCTCGATTCCCGGAGAAATTGATTCCAGAGAGGGAATGATAATCCATTCCTATCCATTCAGGACAGACAACTTCGCCTTCAAGCGCTTTCTGAAGGCAAGGTACGATTACCCCGTCTATGTCGACAACGACGCCAACTGTGCAGCATGGCTGGATCTCCATCAGAACCTGGGACGCGGCTTCACGTCAAATGCACTTTCCGTTGTGGCGGACTTCCATGAGGAAGCTCTGAAGAACGACTACGTGGCGGGTATCGGAACGGGTATGGGAATCATCATCGACGGTACGGTCTACCGCGGAAGCCACAACTCGGCGGGCGAATTCAGATCTCTCAGCTGGAAGGACGGCGACGACAACCAGTCGGGACTGGGCCTGGACATACTGAAGAAGACTCTCTCGGACAGGGAGGCCCTCTCCGTGTGGATGGAGGATACCTTCCACTCCCTCGTTCCCTTATGCGCGGTCATGGATTTCCAGAAGGTGATTCTGCACGGCAATCCGTTCATCAACTTCGACTTTGTGATGGAAATCCTTGAAAACAGGATTCCCGCATTCCTCGGAATCCTGAAAAGAACGAAATGTGAGTTAGTATTTAATGCAGAGGACGAGGCGGTTTCCGCCAAGGGCGCCGCTCTGATGTATCTGCATGAGCTCTATTCCATTCCCGATCTCGAGGGGGACAACAGCGAGAGATGGAGCTGGGACGAGGTCATGGAATTCTCTCACAGACAAAGGGGGATCAACGATGGGGAATAAGTCGTTGTCAAGCAGAAGGGAGGAGAGGGTAGCATACTGGTCCCTCATACTTCCGGGATTTCTTATCTACGTCTTCGTGATGGCGTTCCCGACGGTCTTCGCACTCTTTCTGAGTATCACGAACTACAAGGGCGGAGCACTCTTCGGGCCAAAGCGAAGACACATCGACATCGTAGGCTTCGAGTACTATGCGAAGATGTTCTCCGACAAGTACTTCTGGCTTGCACTGAAGAACAACATGTGGATCACCCTCATCTCCGTCTTCGGTCAGATTCCGCTCGGGTTCTTCATGGCCTATCTCATCTTCCGCGGCATGATAAAGGGAAAGGACTTCTTCCAGACTGTCATCTATCTTCCCTGCGTCATCTCCACGGTCGTCATCGGCAAGCTCTGGGACGCCATCACGGCCCCCAACGGTGCACTTCCGGATATAATCCGTCTCTTCAATCCGGACTACGTGGCTTCCAACAGCGAGCATCCGATGATTCCGGTACTCCTCGTCATCCTCTGGATGTATACCGGCACCTACCTCATCATCTTCCTTGCCAACATGCAGAAGATCGACACTTCGATCATCGAAGCTGCGAAGATCGACGGCGCAACGGAGTTCCAGGCCCTCAGGTACATCATTCTCCCCGCACTCTCCGGCGTCATCGTCACAAGCGCGATTCTCGCAATCTCCGGCTCTCTCAAGAGCTTCGACCTCATCTACGTCATGACAAGCGGAGGACCCGCAAAGCAGACGTATGTCCTCTCGATCTACATGTATGACACGGCATTCAAGGGAGCACCGAACTATCCTCTTGCGAACGCTGTATCGATTGTCATGTGCATCATCTCCTTCACTCTCATCGGAGTCACGAAGTTTGTCGAAAAGAAGTTCGGAGGTCAGGAATGAGTTCTCACATCAAAGACAGCACAGGCGTCGGAAGAAGAATCGAGATGTTCTTCACCTATCTCGTCCTGATCATCTTCGCTCTCCTTGCGATAGTACCCATTCTCTGGCTCATCATGAGCTCGTTCAAGACAAGCCAGAGCTATCAGCTGGACAGACTTGGCTTCCCGCACGAGTTCTTCTGGCAGAACTACCGCGAAGCCTGGATTAGAGGCAACTTCGGCATCTACATCATCAACAGTGTCATCTACACTCTGGTGACGGTCGCTGCAGTACTCATTCTCGGTATGATGAGCGGCTTTGCCTTTGCCAAGATTCAGATGAAGTGTACGAAGATTCTCTACGGCTCGTACATCGTCGGTATTCTGATGACGCTGCAGTCCATCATGATTCCGCTTTTCATCGTCATCAACCAGGTCGGACTTTACGACACGAAGCTGGGTGTTCTCATTCCGTACATAGGAATCGGACTCCCGATGGGTGTCTATCTCTGCACCGAGTATATAAAGAGTGTTCCCTCGGCACTTGTCGAGTCCGCAAGAATCGACGGCGCATCGTATTTCAGGATATTCGGCTCCATCATCGTTCCGATGGCGAAGCCGGTGGCGACGACGCTCGCAATACTTCAGGTTTCGGGAACATGGAATGAGTTCATGCTCATCAACATGCTCACATCAAGTCAGAAGAACAAGTCTCTCCCCGTCGGAATCCAGTCCTTCGCGGGAAGCCTCTCGACTGACTACGGCAAGCTTTTCGCCTCTCTCGTGATCGGCCTCATGCCTATGCTCGTCTTCTACCTCATCTTCAGGAAGGAGATAACAAAGGGTGTCGCTGCGGGAGCGGTAAAGGGATAAAAACAGCATTAAAGGGCAGGTCAGCCTGCATCGCTTTTCATCAAAAGGAGGAAAATGATGAAAAAATTAACAGTTCTACTAGTTATCGCACTAGTCGCAACGATGGTTTTCGCCAACGGCTCCGCTGAGTCCGCAGACGGAAAGACAACCATCAGAGTTCTCAACTACATCGATATGTCGGAACCCAACAGTGCCAACGAAATCGAGACAATCTGGAACAAGTTCAGTGAACTTCACCCGGAAATCACGGTCATCAGAGAAGACCTTTTCAACGAACCCTTCCATCAGAAGGTTGAAGCTTACGCAGCACAGGGAAATCTCCCCGACGTCATGTACTGCTGGCCCAGCGGCAGAAGCTCGACTCTCCACACAGAAGGCCTGATCAAGGACCTTACACCTTTCCTCGAGAAGGACGGACTTCTTGACGACTACTCTGCAGTCACGACAGCTCCCCAGCTCGCAGGCTACCTCGGAGAACTCCCGAACGGCATCACAGCTACATCCATGATGTTCGTCAACACGAAGGTTCTCAGAGAAAACGGACTTGAAATGCCGAAGACATACGATGATCTCAAGGCTATGGTCCCCGTTCTCAATGCAAAGGGAATCGAAGTCATCTCCATGGACTGTAAGGACGGCTGGGTAATGCAGTCTTGTCTCTTCTCTCTCCTCTGCGGAAGATACGGCGGAGCAGACTGGAACACCAGACTTGCAAACGGCGAGATCGATTTCGAAGATGACTGGTTCATCTCCGCTCTCACAGTTCTCGACAACCTCTACAAGGACGGCATCATCAACAGAAATACTCTCTCCGTTTCCTACGGCTCGGGCAGAGGCGACTTTGCAAACGGCAAGAGCGCTTTCTACATCGACGGAGACTGGGCTTGCGCATCCTTCCAGACAGATGTCACGACAGGACAGGCTCTCTTCTCTCCTGAAGCTCAGGAAACAGACATCGAACTCATCAACTTCCCCGAGGTTCCGGGCGAAGTCGTACACGAATCCAACTCTTCCGTCGTAGGAACAGGCTGGGCTATGTCTGCTGACGTTGAAGCAGGTTCTGCTGAAGAAGCTGCAGCATGGGAACTCATCAAGTTCCTCGAGGGCGAATATGCTCAGACATGGAGACTTACAACAGGTGCTGCATTCCCGTCACTCACGACAATCGACGTTGCAAAGGTCTGTGAAGAAAACAACCTCGAGCCGCTCGTTGCAAAGAGAGCTGACTGGTACAACAGAATCGAAGTCGCTACACCGGTCATCGACGGCGTTCTCGACCCGGCTGTCTACGAAGTCATCAACACGGTACTGGCAGAAATCGGTCTCGGAACAACAACAGTTGCAGACGCAGCAAAGACTGTCAACGCAGCCTGGAATGCTTATATCGGCAAGTAATCTTTTCCGATAAACTCAGCGTGGCGGGTCATCACGGCCCGCCATGTTTCGTGAGGTATGAATGAACTACATCGACAGACTCCTTATCCCGTCAGTCAAAAGCAGAAACGTTCCCGCAGGACGTCTCATTGAAAAGCCTGAGAAAGTCACCCGGATCGGCTCCTCGTCAGTCAACAGTGTCTCCGTTACGGAGAACGGGATAATCATCCACGGCGCGGGTGACGATGAAATAAGGCAGGGTGAGAACTATGTAACCCAGCTTTCACTATTCTTCGAGGGAAGAATTCCCCTCTGTTCATTTGAATTTTATTCCCCTTCTGTAAGATACAGGGGATTCCATATAGACTGTGTAAGACACTTCTTCTCTGTCAGTGAGCTGAAGAGGTTAATCAGAGGCTATGCCATTGCAGGCTTCAACTATTTCCACTTCCACCTCACGGATGACCAGGGCTGGCGTTTCCCCGTCGAAGGCTACGACAGACTTGAAAGCATCTCCTCGAAGCGTTTCCGGTACTACAACGACGACAACAACCATACCGAGGGTGGCTTCTATTCGCTCGAAGACCTGAGGGAAATCGAGAAGTACTGCCACTCTCTCGGAATAACGGTAATACCCGAAATCGAGAGTCCGGGCCACGCGGAGGCTCTTCTTGCATCCTATCCCGAATTCGGGTGTACGGGAAGGAAGATTCCCGTACAGTCCAACTGGGGAGTCTTCGAGAACGTGATGAATCCCGCATCAGATGAACTATGGCTATTCCTCGATAAGGCGGTCGGGACTCTTGCTTCCGTTTTCCACGGCCCCTTCATCCATATCGGAGGAGATGAGTGCCCTCATGTGCAGTGGAAGACGAACGATAAGTGTCTCTCTCTCATGAAGAAGGAGGGAATAGACAATGTCGACGAGCTTCAGGGCTGGTTCACTTCGCGTATGTCCGCGCTTGTACAGAAGTACGGTAAGCGTGCCATAGGCTGGGACGAGGTCGTCGACGCCCCGGAAATCGACAGAAGTGTCGTCGTCATGTCATGGCGCGGCCTCGAGGGGGCGAGGAAGGCAGCCGGAAGGGGACACGAGGTGATCTTATGCCCCGAGACCAGCGGCTGCTATCTCGACCGCTATCCCTCAGTCGACGACTGGGAGAAGGGAAATCTCTCCATAGGACGGCCGAAGGACATCTATGCTCTCGATATCTCGATGTCGGAGCTTCCCGAAGAGGAGAGAAAACTTGTTCTCGGCGCGGAGTGCACGCTCTGGTGCGAGAAGATCGACAGCGGAAGGGAGGCGGAGATGATGATCTTTCCGCGTGCCTTCATCCTTGCGGAGAACCTGTGGCTCGGAGAGAGAAAGAACTGGGATGAGCTGAAAATGAAGAGGAGAGCTCTCCACGATCTCTGTTTCCATCTCGATCTCGTGTGCTCTCCTCTCAGGTGGGATTAGCCAAGAACCTTCGATATATCCCAGAGGACAAGGTCTTCCCGTACTTTTTCAAGGGGAAGGCCTTTTTCGTCCGGTGTGAAATCTATCGTCCTGTCCTCTCCGGGGAGTACATACGTGTAGTTGTCGCCGAAGTGCCCCTGGAGGGTCTTTGTATCGAGAAGGACGAAGAATGCCGGATTCTCCGATCCGATGGTTATCTCGAATCTTCCGTCTCTCTCCCTGATGCTTTTTATTCCGAGTCCGCTCTTCTCGATCTTCTCTTCGTTGGGTCTGTTGAAGAAGAGGAATCTCTCCTCCCTTCTTCCTTCCGCGACAAGTGAGACGGAGACGAATTCGTCCTTCCTTTCTCCTTTTATCTCCTCGACTGCCACGACAGTGGAGGAAGGAATCATCATGCGGTATTCTCTCTCTGCATTCACTTTGCCGGAGAAGGAAATCTCCCTTACCCTTATTCTCGTCCACCTGCCGGCGGCAGTGTCATTGATGGCCTTTACGGAGAGTATTCCGTCCTTTCTGTACAGCAGCGGTGCCACAGGGGCATAGAAATGCTTTATCGCATAGTGCAGGGGCTTCCATCTTCCCGAGTACTCGATGCTCGACCACGAGGCCACCGGCCACACGTCGTTGAGCTGCCAGATGAGCGTTCCCATGCAGTAGGGCATGAGGCTTCTCCAGTATGTCACGGCAGTCTCGATTGCGAGTGCCTGCTGCACCTGTGAGAGATAGAGTCCGTCCTCGAATGATCCGGGCTTACGGAAGAGACGGGAGAATTCGTTTATTATGATTTCGTTTCCGCTCTCGTTCTTCTGATGGTGCAGCATCACGGGAGAGGTGAGGCTTCTTTCCTCGTCCGGACAGAAGGTCTTCACGGTAAAGGGGGATGAGAAGGACTGGTAACCGAATTCCGAGCAGAAACGGGGCTTTACCGTGTGGTAGAAGTCGAAGTCCTTTCCCTCATGCCACACAGACCAGAAGTGCATGTCGCCGTTGCCGTCACTGTGCCAGTTGTCGCTGAAGTCTCCCGGGCCTGCGCAGGGGCTAGAGGGCCAGAAGGTGCGTGAAGGGTCCTCCCTCATCACGACTCTTCCAACTGTCCGGTCGTTGAGTGTCTGGTAGTCTCTGAAGTAGCGCTCCCTGTCTGCCCTCGTCTCCTCGTACCACCCCAGGGCTCCAAGGTCCTCGTTGTTGCCGCACCAGAGGGCGATTGAGGCTCTTGACTTGAGGCGCCTTATCTGGTCGGTGAGCTCCTTCTCGACCGAGGAGAGGAACCAGTCTTCGGCGGGGTACGTCGAGCACGCGAACATCATGTCGTGCCATATGAGGATGCCGTATCTGTCTGCTGCGTCGTAGAACTCCTCCTTCTCATACCAGCCGCCGCCCCAGACGCGGATGGCGTTCATGTTCGCCTTCACCGCATCGCGGAGAATGCTGTCGTAACGCTTCTCCGTCATACGCGAGGGAAGTGCATCGAGGGGGATCCAGTTGGAGCCCTTCATGAATACATCCCTGCCGTTGACACATACAGTGAGTTCCTTTCCCCCGTATGTTACTGCGTTCTTCACTTCAAGTGTCCGGAAGCCGATTTTCCTTTTTTTCTTCATGCCGCCGACAGAGACCTCTGTCGGGTAGAGCTTCTGTTCTCCCATGCCGCTCGGCCACCAGAGGGCGACGGAGGATGCGGGAACGTTTATCTTCCGCTTTACTGTGAATTCACCTTTTCTGTTCCTTATTGTGAACGGGTGTTCCTTTTTCAGTATAGTGATGGAGGCATCGGTTTCTCCGCTGCCGGTGACACCGAGGAGATAAAGCTCGTACTCCAGAGTCCAGCTGTCATCTTTCTTTTTCATCGTTACGGCAGCGTCCTTCAGAATAAGAGCGTCCGTTTCGATAATCACCGGTTTCTCGTACAGGCCGAGCGTCATCACGCACGGGCCCCAGTCCCAGCCCGCTGCGCACTGCGTCTTCCTCACGAGGTTGCGGTGCGGAGAGCCGTTGGGGTAGAGGGAGCAGGGAACGGGGTAGGGAAGAGTACTGTTTCTCTTCTCCGCTTCCTTCTCCGCCGAGTGGAATATGAAGGATATTGTGTTGGTGCCGTCTGTAAGGTAATCTGTGATATCCGTGTAGTATATGCGGTGGATGTTGTCGTATGATGCGACTTCATTATCGTTTATTAAGAGAGTCGCGACCGTGTCGAGCTTCTCGAGTCTGAGAAAGGCTCTCTTCCTGTTCCTGCGGTATTCGAATTTCCTCTCCATCTTCCAGTCGCCTCTGCCGATGAAGAGAATGTCGAGTTCATTCTTCCCCCGGTACGGATCGGGGATTATTCCTTCTTTTATAAGGGAGGAATGAAGGTCTCCGGGAATCGTTACACTGTATTCCTTTCCCTGTTCTATTCCGAATCTGTTGTCTTCGATTGCCAGAGGTGATGCCTTCCATTCTCCGTCCAGTCTGATTGTTCTGTTCATGTTCCCTCCGAACATGGAAATTGTACTATGGAGAGAGCGGGAGCGGAAGGCTGAATGAGGGCTTTACAGGTTTATTTCCTTCCAGCCCGAGGGTGTGAGTATTGTTTCCTTCGTAAAGCCCGCCTCTCTGAGAAGACGGAGGGCGCTCTCAAAGCCGTAAGCGAGGGTGTCCACGGCATGGGAGTCTGAGTTGAGAGTCACTCTTGCGCCTCTTTCATGCATTCTCTCGAGAAGGAAGAACGCCGGGTAGGGAACACTCTTCCAGCCGCGGCTCATGGCTCCCGTGTTGACTTCGATTATCTTTCCTGTGTCGATGATTCTGTCCAGGTACTTTACTGCAAGAGATTTGTATCCGGGGCTTTCCTCATCGAAGAGGTGCCTCTTCTCGTTGAATTTCGTATATAGATCGTAGTGGCCGACGATGTCGAATGGCGACTCCTCGGCAAAGGACGCAAGCTCTTCGAGGTAGCTCTCGATGAGCGCGAGGTGGTCGCCTCCGAATGCGGCGAGGGCGTCCTCCCACTCTTCGGGGGTGTTGTCGACAGAATAGAAGCGTCCGTTCTTTCTGAAGAGGTGCACGGATCCTATCGTATAGTCGAGGCGGGAATCAAGCTGAGGTCTCTTCTCTCCGAGGACTCTGCTTTCGAGTTCGAGGCCCAGAAAGACGTTGATTCTTCCCCTGTATTCCTCTTTCAGGGCGAGAACGGTATTCATGTATTCTTCTCTTCTGTCCTTTTTTATCCCGCAGACGTCGAAGGGACAGCCCGTGTATGCGTGAGAGGATATCCCTATCGCCGCGAAGCCCAGAGAGACTGCGCTCTCGATCATTTCCCGTATTGTGTTCTTTCCGTCACAGAAGGTGTTGTGTGTATGAAGAGATGACAGATACATTTCATTCCCCCGCATTCATCTTTATCTTTTTCATAGCGATAAGCCCCGTTATGTCGGCTGTTATCCAGCCGATGACAATCGAGCACCATATTGCCGTCTCCCCGGAGAATGGAGAGAGAGTATATGCAAGAAGAACCCTCAGTCCCAGGGAGATGACTGTGAGGACTATGCTCCACCCGGGCCTTCCTATTCCCCTGTAGTAGCCGTAGAGGAGGAAGAGAATGCCGATTCCGATGTAGAAGGAGCCTTCGATTCTGAGATATCTGACGCCGCCGGAGATGACTGCGGTTTCTCCCGGATCCACGAAGAAGGACATGAAGACTGGAGCGAAGAGATAGATGACAGCGGAAATGACGAGGGAGAATGCTGCGGATACGATGAACGCTCCCTTCGTTCCCTTTCTGATTCTCTCCGTCTTTCCGCTTCCGAGATTCTGGCTGATGAAGATCGAGTAGGCCGAGCCGAACTCCTGGGAGGGAGTGTAGGCGAGTGTGTCTATCTTCACGGCAGCCGCGAAGGATGCCATCACGACTGTGCCGAAGGAGTTCACGAGACCCTGTATCATCAATATGCCGAAGTTCATGATGGACTGCTGGATGGAGGTGAGGAACGAGTAGCGCAGTACTGTCCCCATCCTTCTTCCTTCAAGCTTCCTCTCGTCCTTCCGGGGAAGCAGGTCCTTCTGTGAGACAAGAAGGTAGACTGTTATTCCGATTCCCGACACTCCTTCAGATATAACCGTAGCCTCCGCAGCTCCCTTCACACCACGCCCCAGCGTGATTATGAACACGAGGTCCAGTACGATATTGAGGAGAGCCGGGAAGATCAGAAACCACAGCGGAGTCGAGCTGTCTCCGCGGCTCCGGAGAATATAGGAGGAATAGTTGTAGAGGAAGACGAAGATGATACCGGAAAATATGACCTTTATGTATTTTCGTTCATCTTCAAGAAGCTCAGGAGGTGTCCGGAGAAGAGCGAGTATCCTGTCTGTGAAGAGGTAGCAGACTGCCGTGAGGACAACGGCGAGGACTGAGAAGAGGACGGCGCTGTTATAGATGTCCTTCCGCATTCCGGAGATATCACCGCGGCCGTAGGAGATGGAGAAGAGAGTACCGGCTCCCATGCTGAGACCGGTGAGAAGGGAATTGAGGAACGTCATGAGAGTGTATGCGCTTCCGACTGCGGCAAGTGCCCCGGCGCCGAGAAAGCGTCCGACAATGAGTGTGTCGGCAAGGTTGTATGCCTGCTGGAAGATGTTGCCGAGGATTATCGGGAGCGAGAATAGCAGCATTGATGATATTATGCCGCCTTCTCTCAGATTGACTTCTCTCTTCATGATTCAATCATACCTTTCCGGGGAGAGGTATGAAAGGGGTATATCAAGAGAAGAGGTCCTCTGCTGTGATTACTGCCTGCAGTTCTCCTGTGTACGGAGTTTCCTCGACTGGGTAGGTTGTGATGAGAGTTGAATGGAGCGCGGCCTTCGAATTGGTCTTCTTCCTGAAATCTGCGGCCTTTCTCTTCTGATCTCTGTCAAAGGCTGCGTCAACTGTGAAGCCCGATTCCGAATACTTCATCTCGCATATGTTGATTACCTGGTCTTTCCGGACAATAAGAAGATCAATCCGGGAGCCGTATATTCCCTTTTCCTCATCCTTCCTGCACTTCCAGGAGTTTACCCGTGTTGCCACTCCCGATATTCCGAGAGCCTTCTTTATCTGTGGAATATGCTCGAGACAGACTCTCTCGAACGCGAAACCGGACCATGCCGTGACTGAGGGGGATGACGCCATATTGCTCCATCCGTTGTCGTCATCATATTTTCTGTCCTTTAGAAATTTGAAGTAGAAGAGCGTGTAGTTGTCCATGAGCTGATAAACCGTCAGATTCGACTTGTATCCGAAGGGAACGAAGGAACGTATGAAGCCGCAGTTTTCGAGTTCATCCAGCTTCCTCGAAAAACATCCGGAACTGCTGATACCCGTTTTCTTAAGTATTTCATCCCTTGTCAGACCGCTCTGCACAGAACTCAGTGCTTCCACTATTTCGATGTACTGTTCGGGTTTGTTGAAGAGTGCCCTGTAGAGATTGTCGTATTCACTGCGGAGCATTGCTCCATCTCTGAAGAAGAGATCGTCAATATTCTGTGCAAGACTCCTGCCTTTTTTCAGAAGACTCCAGTAGTAGGGAACTCCGCCGAGGATCATGTAGCACTGCAGAATCTGGTGAATGCTGAACCTGATGTTTTTCGATTTGAGATAAGCGCGGCATTCTCCGAGAGTGAACGGCCTGAGGTGAATCTGGCCGGTGAGACGGTTATGAAGGCCGCCGCGGCTGTTCAGCACCTTGTCTGTAATCCACCTTGTCGCGGATGCACATACTATGAGGACGACATCCTTTTCCTTTCGTGCTGTCACCCAGCCGTTCCAGAAATTTTCAAGAGCGGGAATCAGATTACTGCCGTTGGTGTCCATCCAGGAAAGCTCGTCGATGAATATCACCTTTTTTCTGCTGTCAGATCTTCTGATGACTTCCCTGAGGCCGTCGAACGCATCTTCCCATGTTTTCAGAGGAGACGACGGCACGTAGCCTGCCTCTTTAAGAGATGACGAAAACCTGTCGAGCTGGGCCTGTCTGCCACTGTCTTCCGAGCATTCCTGTCCTGCGACGCTTAGTCCTGTGTGCTCGAATGTGAAACTGTAATTGAAACTCTCCCTTATAAGATATGTCTTGCCTATCCGCCTTCTTCCGAAGACTGCGACAAACTGGGATTCCTCTTCATCGAGAAGGGACAGCAGATATTTCTTCTCTTCGGTTCTTCCTATCATGATGCTTAACGTCCTTTCCAAAAGTTGGTTAGAAATGTGAGTTTTGGAAATAATCTATATCCAGAATATACCAGTCTGAGCCGAAAAAATCAAAGACATTCTTTCCAAAAGTACATCAAAAAACATAGTTTTGGAAACGAAGTCTGGAAAACTCCCCTGGAAAAACTGCATTTTCACTGGAAATTACCATGATGAACTGCAGGTACTTATATGCACTATAAAGGATTATCTGCAACTGTGCAGGAAAATCGGGACAACCACGGTCTTGAATGCAGTGCCGGTTTTTCCTGCATGCCGTTTTTTCTTTCCCGCGGAGCCCGGAAACGGCTCACTAGCACATGAGCTGCCTTTGGGTTATAATCGGGCTATGACAACATTAGAACTGAGCACGGGGGATTCTATCCAGAAGGCCTTGTCCTCTGCGCCCGAAGGACCTTTGACACTGATTCTCGATGAGGGAACCTGGAATGAAAAGGTCACTGTCAACAGACCGGAAGTGACACTCATAAGCGAGTGCGGTGCCGTTATATCATACTCCGACAGACATGGTCTGGAGAGGGACGGACATATCCTGAACACGGGAGAGAGCGCAACATTCACTGTCGCAGCTCCCGATTTCCAGGCAATCGGAGTCACCTTCCTCAATTCATTCAACTGGAATGAGGGACACAACTGGAACGATGAGCACGAGGACGAGAAGATCGACCTCCAGGCTGTCGCTCTGAGAACGGTCTTCGGAGCCGGAAAGTCTACATTCCGCTCCTGCACTTTCACATCCTGGCAGGATACCCTCTATCTCGACTACGGCGTATCGTCATTCGAGGACTGCACGGTCTCCGGCAACATCGATTTCATTTTCGGCTCCGCTTCCGCTCTCTTCCAGGGCTGCGAGATAATCTCGCGCGGCAAGGGCTGTGTAACGGCGCCTTCGACATATGCGGGAGAGGAAATAGGATTCATCTTCCACGACTCGAGCTTCATTCACGAAGATATCGTCGATGATTCGAGCGTCTATCTTGCGCGTCCGTGGTTCCCTGCGGGAAGCACGAACCGCTGTCCCATGGCTCTCTTCATCGACTGCGAACTCTCGGGGCATATCAACCCGGCTCTCTGGACTGATATGGCAACACGTAAACCGGGCGGTGAGGAAATCATCCACAAACCGGGGGACGCAAGATTCTTCATAACGAGCCGGGACAGGGAGAACATCACGGGCGAGAAAGCCGACGAAGTGATGACGCACCTTCTTCAGCGTCTTTAAATGAAGCCGAACGCTCTCATGTACTTCGTTATCCCGAGAGCCGAGAATACTTCCTTCTTGAGTCTGTAGAACTGACTGTTGAAGAGCTCGAGGAGCTCTGTCACTGTCCCGTCCGACGATGACTGAGCTGAAGGGGATGTATATTCCAGAGCCTCCGTACTCACCTGTTCACTTGAAAGCGAGAAAGGTCTCAGCGCCCAGAGGGAAGCATCGCACCGGGATTCGACTGTCTCTTCTATGTCATCCGGAAGGGAGGGGAAGAAGTCTATACCGGTCCTCTCCTCGACTTCGTCAACGGTCACCGCGAAGTATGAAAGAGGCTCAGAGGAGTTTTCTGCGGGAAGTATGAAACCTATGGCCTTTATGACGGGGTCGGTGTAGTCGAGAATCACCTTGTAGTAGTATTTAGGAACGGCGACTTTGTTTTCGCCTATCGTCTCGTACGGTCCGTCAGTCAGTACGGGGCCCGTTACGACGTAAACTTCTCCGTCTGTGTAGGCGATGCTTCTGACGGCGGATTCGAGGTCGCTCCAGATTCCGGCGTTGAATGCGTGGATCTGCGGGCACATGTTGGAGAGGTAGAAGGTGTCGTTCATTGCATCCCCGGACCACTTGAAGTCCGCAGCGGGAGCCATGTGGCCGCGGTCGTAGCCGCTCTTCCTGTAGTCCTGGAGTGTTGCCGATCCTGTGGGAATCGAAGGATCCTCGCGGAAGTTGTCGTTACGTGATGCGGCCTCTGTCGACACTTCCTCCTTTGTGAGGGAGTAGGCGACCCAGTACGGTACCTCGTACTCCTCCGAGTACGACAGAGTGTAGCCCGTGTGGCTGACGACAATAGAGTCGTCGGGGCCAACGGGAATCTCGAGATTCTCGATTTCACCCTGTGACGTCAGGCCTTCTTCTTCAGTGGAAGGCGTTATGTAGCAGAGGGCAAGGAATATGATGACGAGGGAGAGAAGTATGAGGCCTATTCTGAGCCATGTTCTCTTCTTCGCCTTACTCTTTGTCCTGTTCTTTGTTTTCGTTTTCTTTTTCTTTGTTTCCGGCATGGTTTTCTGTCTGCGTCAGAGGCGCGACAGTTAATAGATAATCAATTCGCCTGTCCGTTTCAACCGGAAAAAGATTCTTTGTCTTCTCTTTTTCCGACGAATGAGAAGACGAGAAAGACAACGAGGAATACAAGGAGGGTTGTTATCATCAGGAGAGGTGAGTACTCCGCTGACACATCGTAGAAGAGCGGGGCGCCGGTGAGCGTCGTCTTCTCTCCCGATACGATTACAACCGAGAAGAAGTTGTTTGCCCAGTGCATAGCCCAGACGGGGGTGTATGAATGAAGATACGTTCCGAGAAGCGAGGAGAGGAACCCCCAGAGGAAATAGGTGAATAGCGGAATGAGCGGAGCAGACGATGATGTTACCTCGGTATTGAGAAGGTGGGGGAGAACGAAGAAGAGGCCGCAGAAGAGAGAAAGGAATATTCTTTTCTCTCTGCCGAGGTTCCTCTCTTCCGGGGAGAGAATTCTCTCCGGAAGGATTCTGAACACCACTTCCTCCGCAAGGGTCTGAGGAAGAAGGAGGAAAACAGAGAGTAAAAGGAAGAGAATCTTCTCTCCCCAGCCGTCCGTGCTGTTGTAAACGATGCTCTCCAGTGAGAATATTTCAGTTAATCCATACACCAGAAACGTGATGAGGGCTGCCGTCGGGAATTCCCTTATTCTCTTCTTGCCGACGAGGGAGATGAGGCTTTCCCCGAAGACATATCTCATGAGAAGCGTAAGGAAGAGAAGAAGCACGAGGTGGGGTACGAAGGTCAGAATGAAGACACCGGCCTTCGTGGCGGTGAAGAAGGACAGACGCCCGAGGACGAGGGTGAGCATCCCCCCGAAAGAGAACCATCCCAGCAGTGATATTACCAGAACCAGAATATATCTGATTCTTTCTCTTCCCGTTTCCTCAGAGACTCTCAACTGCCTTCCTCATTCTCTCGAGAGCATTCATTATCGAGCCTCTGTTCGTGCCGAAGTTGAAGCGGATGAAACTGTAATACTGTTCTCCGAACCATGTGCCGTCGTTGCATGCAACCGAGGCTTCGACTCCGAAGAAGCGAGAGAGTATCCCGCCGCCGTCGCCGCCCCTGTATCTTCCGGGATTCTCCTCAACCTTCTTTCTGATTCTGTCGTAGACTTCCGAGCAGTCGAGGAATGTGACGAAGGACGAGCCTCCCTTCACCTTACGTATTCCGCAGTCATGTTTCCTGAAGTATTCGTCGATTGCTTCTGCGTTCTCTCCGAGGTAGGTGCAGAGAGCCCTGTTGTAGTCGTCGCATTCGGTGTATGCCGTCTTCGACATCTCGCCGATGAAGTAGCCGGGGGTGGTGAGCCAGAGCGCGGCCTGTCTGTCCTTCCATGTCTTCATCATGCTTCTGTCGGAGAAGATGAGGAATGCCGAGTGTTCTCCCGCGAGATTGAAGGTCTTCGAGGGCGCCATGAAGGTGATGGTCTTCGCTCCGACCTTTCCGTTTGCCTTTCCCATGGGAATGTGCGTAAAGCCCGGGTGGACGAGGTCTGCGTGGATTTCGTCCGAGAGCACGGGAATATTGTACTTCTTTCCGATTCTGAGTACCCCTTCGAGCTCCTCTTCTGTAAACACTATTCCCGTCGGATTCTGCGGGGAGCAGAAGAGAATCATGGAGGCATTCCGGGCCTTCCTCTCGAGCTTGTCGAGATCCAGGGAGAAGCGGTAGTCGCTGTAGTCGAGTTCGAGTTCCTCCATTATCCTTCCCGAGAGCGAGCAGAGTTCACGGAAGGGACGGTAGGTCGGGGAGGGGATGACTATCCTGTCTCCTTTCTTCGTGAAGCAGTCGATTGCGAGGGCGATGCCGTGCAGGAGGCCCATCGAATAGGTGATTGCCGACTCATCTGCATTCCAGTCGTGCTTTCTTTCAAGCCACGAAGCGAATGTCTTCTCGAGGTCGTCGAATACGGGGTAACCGTAGACGCCGCTTGAGGCGACCCTCTGTGCCTTGTCGATGAGAGCGTCGTCGGCAAGAAAGTCCATGTCGGCAACCCAGAATGGCTCGGCTTCCGGATTGGCGGAAATCGATTCTACAGCCTTGCTGTTCCACTTTACGTTGTTTGTATTTCTTCTGTCGGGGGATTTATCGAACTGTGTCATTGTCTGTCCTTTTTTTCAGAATAGTAGAACTTTGTCTCTCTTCTGTCCAACATTGTTTCTTTCCGTCATTTCTGACATCGGAAATATCGTCTTTTACACTCCGCCCTCTTTCCGCTTGACGCCTTTCCTGTGTCGGTTATAGTTCACTCATCAACGCAGCCGGGGAGACGAAAAGCTTTCTTCCGTCCGGAAGATTTCATTTCCTCTTTCCGGAAAGGAGATGAGAGGACAGTGAAGGACACATACGGAAGCGGAATGAACAGCACGGAAATCGGAAGAATGTGCCACCGGCTCTGGCTGGGCAACATATTCGCCGTGATTCTCATAGTCGTCATCATGGCCTTCATCTCCTGCCGCCATCACAAACTCTGGGTCTTTGCGGCTACTGCGGGAGCCGGGGTACTGGAACTCTTCTTCTTCGAAATCCTCCTGAAGCTGATTAAGAGCTTCCAGAAGATGACCGCGGCTGTCGAGAACGTCTCAGAGAGAATCGGAAGACTTGAGGAGACAGAGAGGAAGAG
>CAVILL010000028.1:0-14543 GCA_963643635.1 Sphaerochaetaceae bacterium
GGCACAGATTTCTCCATGCCGCAAAGATAGTGAAAAGCAACCTCACTTCTTCTTTCTGTAGAATGCCTGGGTATAGCAGGTGGTGTATTCGGGAGTCATGAAGGAACTCACACCGCCCTGGGGAACGAAGCCTGCAGAGAGAATCGTCTCAAGGTCGAGTCTTACGGCCTCCTCCACTTCGTCCTCCTCTTCCCCCAGTTCAATCTCTATCTCGTCATCATCCTCGTCTTCGAATTCCTCTTCATCCTCAGCGAGTTCCTCTTCGACGTCTTCATCATCCTCCTCGTCGTACCAGTCGTCCTCGTCGTCATCGATAAACACACCATCGTTCCACTCATAGACAATGTAGTCGCCACACTCGGACTCAGCCTTCTGTGCAAGGTATATGGTCCTGCCATTGATTTCCATTCTGTAAGCCATAGTCTTTATCTCCTTAAGTTGATTATCAGCGGTAAATCACTTTTTTTCAAACCAGATTTCATTGATTGTGTAATCCTTGCTCATTCCCTTCTGCTCGAACTTCGTAAGAGGTCTCCACGTAACTGGCGGAGCATAGTCGTAGAAGGGGTTGTAGAGGAGACTCTCTCCGTCAACGAGTCCCAGCACCTCCTCTGCATACTCCTCCCAGTCGGTCACCATGTAGATGTAGCCACCCCTGCGGATCTTCGTTGCAAGAAGATGGAGGAACGCGGGATTCATGATTCTCCTCTTGTGGTGCTTCTTCTTCGGCCAGGGATCGGGGAAGAATATATGGAAGCCTTCGAGGGAATTGTCCGGAATCATATGCTCGAGTACGTCGACTGCATTGAAGCGCATGATTCTCACGTTGTCGATTTCATTCTCTCCCAGAGTCCCCAGGAGCTTCACGAAGCCCTTGAGATAGACTTCGAGTCCCAGGTAGTTGAACTCGGGTTTGATGAGTGCCATCTGGCTTGTCACCTCGCCGTTACCGAAGCCGATTTCGCAGATTACGGGATTAGAGTTGCCGAATACCTCAGCATAGTCAAGCTTCCTGTCCTCGAAGAAGAGACAGTACCTGTCGGCATATTTCCTCACCGTTTCCTTCTCCCTCTCCTCCAGCACGTTGTTCCTCAGAACATAGCTCTTGATTGTGCGTTCGTTGCCCTCTCTAAGTTCAATCCTGTGAAGTTTTTCAAAGAGTATATCGTCTTCCATGCTACATGAGTCTCCTTAATGTTTCGAGTATGAGAACGGCCTTGTCCCTGAGAGACACCGTTCCCGTTTCTATCGTCAGCCTGTTCATTTCCTTCGGGTCCAGTCTGACTCTGCCGTTCGAGAGGGAAATCAGCTGTACGACCTTCGTGGGGTTGAGAATGGCAACCTCCTCGAAGACGACACTGATAATTCCCCTGTATTCCTTGAGTGAAGAGATCCTGAGCTCTCTTGCAACTATCTTTATCTCGGCAATCGAGAATAGGTTCTCGACTTCCTCCGGTGCCTCCCCGAACCTGGTCTCGACCTCGCTCTTGAGGCCGTCGAGCTCGCCCTCCGTCTTTATTGATGCAATCTTCTTGTAGATTTCGAACTTCGCCGAAGGATCTGTAATGTACGAGTCTGGTATGAAGCCCGTGTAGTCGAGCTGCACAAGGGCCTCCCGCTCAGGCTCTGCGTCTTCCCTTGTGAGCTTGTTTATCTCCTCTTCGATGAGCCTCAGGTACATATCGAGGCCGACAGCCTCGAGGTGTCCCGACTGCTCTCGTCCGAGTATGTTTCCCGCGCCTCTTATCTCCATGTCCTTCATGCTGACCTTGAAGCCGCTTCCGAGCTCCGTGTTCTCGCTGAGTACCCTCAGCCTCTTCACAGCGTCTTCCCTCAGGCATGATCCGTCGGGATAGAAGAGGTAGCAGTATGCCTTTCTGTCGGAGCGTCCTACTCGACCTCTCAGCTGATAGAGCTGGCTCAGTCCCATTCTGTCTGCTCTGTCGACTATGATTGTATTAACATTCGGGATATCTATTCCGTTCTCTATGACAGTCGTGGACACGAGAACCTGGACGCCTTCGTAGATGAAGCGGTGCATCACCTCCTCCATCCTCTCCGCGTCCATCTGACCGTGTGCCGACTCGATGATTGCCGAGGGCACGACTTTCTGGAGCATCATCACGACTTCCTCGATGTCCTCGACCCTGTTATGGAGGTAGAAGACCTGACCGCCGCGTGCAAGTTCCTTCTCTATCGCACTCTTTACCATATCGAGGTCGTATTCGCCGATGTATGTGTCGATCGGGAGCCTTTCCCTGGGGGCCGTCGTCAGAAGCGACATGTCCCTGACCTTCAGAAGGGACATATAGAGAGTACGGGGAATGGGAGTGGCGGAGAGAGTCAGGGAATCGATGTTGCTCCTGAGCTTCTTTATCTTCTCCTTGTCCTTTACGCCGAAGCGCTGCTCCTCGTCGACGATGAGGAGTCCCAGATCTTTGAAGGTAATATCCTTACTCAGGATTCTGTGCGTTCCGAAGAGAATGTCGACGGTTCCGTCCTTTATTCCTTGCAATACTTTTCTGTTGTCCTTTGCCGAGACAAAGCGTGTGGAGAGTCCGCTCTTCACGGGGAAGTCGGAGACACGCCTGAGAAAGTTCTCGTAGTGCTGCTGGGCAAGTATTACAGTCGGAGCGAGGAAGGCAACCTGCTTACCCGACATAATGGCCTTGAAGGCGGCACGGAATGCGATCTCCGTCTTGCCGTACCCGACGTCGCCGCAGACAAGTCTGTCCATGCACCTGTCGCTCTCCATGTCGGCCTTGATTTCGTCGATGCACTTTAACTGATCGGGAGTCTCGGTAAAGGGGAACGAAGCCTCGAATGTCACCTGCCAGTCCGTATCCTTCTGAAACGGGTAGCCGGGAGTGTGTTCCCTGACGGCATAGAGATGAACAAGCTCCTGGGCAAGCTCTTCTGCGTTCTGTCTCGCCTTCTCCTTCTTCTTCGCCCAGTTCTGGCTGCCCATAGTATCGAGCTTCGGAGGCTTTCCGTCATTACCGATGTACTTCTGAACAAGGTTCGCCTGTTCAATAGGGACATAAAGCGCCTCACCTGCGGAATAGCGTATCTTGATGTAGTCGCGTTCGGTCTCTCCGGACTTAACCCTGTCTATCTTCTCGAACTGTCCGATTCCGTAGTTGATGTGAACGACATAGTCACCCGGCTTGAGGGAGACAAAGGAGTCAAGCGGAGACGAGAGAGTCTCGACGACGGTCTTCACCCTCTTCTTACGTCTGCCGAAAATCTCCTGGTCGAGGACAACGGCAACCCTGTCGGATGAGAGCATGAAGCCGGAGTCTATCGGCGAGACGGAGATATCGACATCAAGGGAGCCGAATACGGAGTCAAGTCTCGCCTTCTGAATATTCGTCGGTGCAAGAATATATATTCTCCATCCGTCCTGAAGCATGGCCTTCGCTTCGTCCTTGAAGAAGGTTACATTCCCGAAGTACGAATGCGAGGGTTCGACGGAGAAGTGATGGTAGCTGTTCTTCATGATTTCATGAATAACGGTTCCACACCTGAGAGAGGAGAAGAATTCCGGCCACGGGAGAAGATACGTCTCCGGGAGCGGTGCATCCGCCCTTTCCTTGTACGCTTCCCGGAAGCGGTCCTTCGCTTCGTTCTGAAGCGCCTTGGACGAAGACTCCGTCTTCTCGAGGGACGTGACGATGAAGTAGTCGTCATTTCTGAGCAGTGACGTGACACTGACTGACGTAAGGTTCTCGATGCTTCCGTCCCTGACGAGGGGAAGTGAAACCTTTCTCACGCTCTCAGTCTTTGTCGTATCACTGTCCTTTACCACCTGGATCTTCTCTATTCTGTCCCAGTCGAGATAAATCCTGTATTTCCTCTCTCCCGCGAACGGGAAGATTTCGATGACTTCGCCGCGGAGTGTAAATGTTCCCTCCTCCGATGCATTCTGAGAGCGGTAGTAGCCGCTCGAGACTAGAAGCGAGGAGAATGAATCGACATCCAGGTCGCTTCCCGAGATAAGAGTATATGAAAAGGATTCGAGGGATTCTGGGGATATGAAGGGAGAGGAGAAGGACCTCAGGGACATGACGACTATCGTCTTACCTGAGTCCATGAACTTCTCCTGGGCCTTCTTGCGGGAGAAGTTGATTCTCTTCTCGATTATATCCGAGTAAAGCGATCTTCCGTCTGAAGGAATGAAGATAACGGGAATACCTTCAATGTCAACAAGCCCCTCGTATACTGTCTTCGCCTCATCCTCGGTTGCACAGAGGACGACAGTACGTCCTCCCCTTTTCTCTGCCACGGCCTTTATGTAGCGTGTAAGGGGATAGAAGGAAAGAGAGTCACAGTCGATTACACTCCCGGGTGACGCAAGAAATGCCTTGTACGCCGTGCTCTTCCTGATATATTCTGATACCACAGTTTCAATCTGCTGCATTAGAAGGGAATATAACATAAATACAATGAGCACCACAATTGACCTCGATTCCGGAAAACTTGATTTACTATCGAAAAAGATCGTCGAAATGGGAGACTGGGCTGCAGAGATGCAGAAGGACCTCCACATACGCTACAAGGAGGATGACTCTCCCGTAACCCAGGTGGACCTCGGGATTTCACACGAGATCATAAAGACTATAAGAGAACTCTTTCCGGAGTGCGGAATAATCACAGAGGAAGAGGAAGTCGAGAAGAGTTCGAATCCGCCCTTCGTCTTCGTGCTCGACCCCATTGACGGCACGGACATGTACTCGCAGGGACTTCCGTCCTTCTGCGTCGCACTCGGAATTCTCGATTCCGCCTTTGCTCCCGTGGGGGCTGTAATATATGCGCCGCGCTTCGGAAGAGCCACCAGGGAGGGGATGCTCATCCGTCTCAATCCCGGTGGAAGGCCGACGATAAACGGAGAAGAGCTGAAGATAACTGGAGACAAGGACTCCATCTGGCAGATAACCGCATCCTCGACGCTCCTCAGATTCGTGGACTTCACCAGCTATAAGGGAAAAATCCGAATGTTCGGCTCCCAGATTCTCCAGATTCTCGCTCCCGCACTCTTCATGCATATAGCGGTAAGTGTGAACGAGCCCTGCTACATCTGGGACTATGCCGCAGCTCACGCAGTAATCAGGTCACTGGGAATGGACCTCTACACACCGGACATGAAGAACTTCACATACTCCGGGTCCTTCATCGACAGGAAGCGTGAGAGTGTAATAACCTACGGCGGCAGAAAGGATATCGTGGAGAGGTTACGTGAAATCTGCCCGCCTCTCGACGGGAACAAGAGAATAATCCACTATTGAGAAGGCGCGGACGAAATCGTCCACGAAGGGACGCCGGAGTGTTATGTAAAGGTCGACGTCCCTCTTTCTGAGAAGATTGACGGCTGAGGCATACCCCTTCCCCTCAATCTCCATTCTTCCGCATTCGTCGAGAAAAACAGGACCGGAGTGAACGTTCCGGAGTCCCTCGAAAACAGAGTCGAAGAGGGAGAAGTCCACATACCAGTTCTTCCAGGACTCGGGAAAGACATTCCTTCTTGTCATCAGAAGTTTCTCCTCACCCGAGGAAAGATTCTTCAGGTAGTATTCGTCACATCTGTGGATGGAGACGAAGCCGACGGGAGACGGAAATGATGCGGCAATGCGGGAAATAAGCGTAGTCTTGCCCTCCCCCTTTTCACCGGTGATTATACTACAGCTCCTCATCGAAGAATGCCTGAAGGACTCCGTAAGCCTGGAGTGAGTCCTTCTTCTTGATGATGAACGTAAGAACATTCAGTGTCGAGACGATTTCGTAGATGTTGATGTTCTCCCACGCAAGCTTACGAGTCGCAAGGTATGTGATTCCCGGAGTCTCGAGGAAGTTGTTGTCCTTGAAGGAAATCGTAAGAGCGACCATATCGTCCTCGCGGTTGATGACGTTCTCGCCGGAGAGAATGGTGTCCAGTGCGCCCCTGTACTTGTCGGAAATGGTGATTACTATCTCGTATTCTCCGATGGAGAGATTGATGAAGTCTCCGTTCTCGGGTTTTACGAGGGAATAGACAGTCGGTACGTTCGATATGAAGGAAGGCGAACGTTTGATGTTGACGTCGTAGATGTTCGTCTTCATCTGTATCTCGTAGTCGATTCTGCTGGACTTCTTTTCGATGTGGTTCATCTTCTTGAGATCCTGGGTGTATCTGCGGATGGCCATGACTATCGAAGCCGACGAGACTTCCGAGCCGTATAGCGACTCGACCTTGGGCTTGATGAAGAGAGCAAGGTTCGAGTACGAGATGACCTCCTGGATGAGCATCTCGGAGATAAAGGGTGAACGATTGATTATTTCCTTGACATAGTATGCAACCGAACTGGCCATAAACACCTCACAACTGTTACTGAACTAACTGTATGTTATTTTGAAAACAATGTGAATAGCCTGACGCCGAAATGTTACATTCAATCGTTATATTTCAATCAGATACTTAACTCCGTTTTCGTAGGATTTTCGTACCGGAATACTGTGCATAGCCGGGGTTTTACCGGTATTCAACTATGCGCATAGTGTCCGCATGTCTTAGTCATCTCTTTTAATATCAAGCAGATAATTGAAAACAAGTGGCAGTTAACGCATTTCAGAGGAATACTTACGATTTTGTATACCATTTCATTTCGGTCGTTGTGGAAAAACAATGCCGATTGGTTATATACTGCTCTCATGAATTGTCCCAAGTGCGGTAAAGATCATGACAAGGTCCTGGAGTCACGCTCCAACAAGGAAGGAACCTCCATCAGACGGAGGCGTCTCTGCCTTGAGTGCGGTTACCGCTTCACGAGCTACGAGCACATCGAGCGAAAGCCCATCGTCGTCATCAAGAAGGACGGAAGCCACCAGACGTTCGAGCTTGCAAAGGTCGAAAGAGGAATCAGAACCTGCACCGAGAAGCTTCCCATAAGCACCGAAAACATCGAGAACACACTCAGGGAAATCGAGGACGAAGTCTACACTATCGCACAGACGAACCGTAATATGATAACAAGCGGTGAAATCGGAGAGGCGACACTTAGGCACCTCTATAAGATGAGTCCCGTAGCCTACGTCAGATTCGCCGCAGTCTACCGTGCCTTCGACACCCTCGACCAGTTCATCTCCGAAATCGAGACACTGACGCATTAATGCTTTCTGACATCGAACCACTTACCCGTCTGGCTGAGTTCGATTTCGTCATTCAGGTGCTCCGGCTTCAGTATCTCGTTTGCCGAGTCGAGGGCGAAGTTGTCAGTCATTCCCGCCACATAGTCGATGATCATCCTCCTCTCGGAGCCTTCCGTCCTGATATAGACATTCCTCATCTCCTGAATGTGGTTGTAGAAGCCTGCGGCGAGCATGTTCCTCTCCTCCGCATATCCCTTCTCCTCGAGTCCGAAGGATGAGTAGAGGGACTCCAGATAATCGGTGATGAGCGTAAGAACACGGTAGAAGTATCTCGAGTAGCCGTCGAGAATTCGCGAGCGGTAGATATATTCATAATTGAAATCGGAGAATGCACGTACGGCATCGAAGATATATGACGAGAAGGATATTCCCTTCTCCCGAGATGAATTATCTACGATATCGCCGATGAGGGTATTGATGATCTGCGAGTTGTTCGTTCCTATACGGTCCTTCACAATTTCCGGAAGGTCATCCTCGCTAATGATTCCGAGTCTCGATGCGTCCTCATAGTCGCGTCCGAGGTATGCAATGGAATCGGAGAAGCGTACGACAACGCCTTCATAGGTTGCGGGAACAAGTCCCCTCCTCGACTTTATCGCACCCAGGTCCTTTATCTCAAACGACGGCTTCATGCTCACGCTGAGCTTCTCACCGTTATGAGATACGATTCCGTCCCTTACTGCATAGGTGAGATTGAGACCGCCTCCGTTGTTCGAGAGAAAGTCGATGACTCTGAGGGAGTTCACCTCATGCTCGAACTCCGGTATTCCCCTCTCGCGGCAGAAGCCGGATATGATGTGTTCCCCCGTGTGGCCGAAGGGGGTGTGCCCCAGGTCGTGGCCCATGCCGATCGCCCACGCGAGCTCTGTGTCGAGGTCGAGGCCGCGGCAGATAGTCGACGCAATCGATGCGACGTGGAGCACATGCTCCATACGCGTGCATATGTGGTCGTTGCTCGGCGCATAGAAGACCTGCGTCTTGTGCTTGAGCCTTCTGAAGGCCGAGGAGTGAATGATTGCTGTGGTGTCGCGGAAGAAGGAGCCTCTCATGTCCTCCTCTCTCGGTCTTACTCTCATTTTCATCGATTCCAAAGATATTTCATTTTCCAGCTTTACCACGGCTAATCACCTCTCTAGAATATATGATAACAGTTAAGGAGCCGAATGTGTTAAATTTAATCATCCCGATGCTTGCCCTTTTATTGTCCTTTCTCTCGGCACTCGCAAGCCTGAGATACTTCCTCACGAGAATGGGAAGAATCTACTGGATCATACCGTTCGTCATCTCCGTTATCCTGTTTTATCAGAACATAAAGACACTACTCGAGTACGCTGCGTCCACTGACCCGTTCCCGATTACCTTCGATTCCGTACTTCCCCTCGTCCTCACCATTCTCTGGTACGCCATGGTCCAGGCATTCCACTTCGCCCTCAAGACGGAGAGAGAGTACAACAAGTACGTGGAGGAATCACGCTCGACCTACAACGAGGCAAGATTCATCAATCTCATGGAAAAGAGGCAGATGAAGAAGGAAAGAAAGGAAAGACACATCCGTGCCGAAAACGAGGCCAGAAGGACTTCCGTTCCCCAGTACAGCTTCCCGCCCGAGGAGGAATGAGAAAGTCCCTCACATAAATCGGGGGACAGGAAAACGCCGCCAGAAACTATAGTTCAGACGGACAGCTTCTGTTTATCTGCCAGTTCCCGGACAGTAGCGAGTGGAAGTTAAAAATATAAGGCAATCGTTTCCAGTGGAAGTTTTCCGTCGGCTATTGCAACCGTTGCACACTCAATCCTGTCGTTCTTCGACCTCTTGTCCATGAGGTTTTCCATGATGTCACACTTACTTTCCTTTCCTTCTTCCTTTTTCAGATAACGTACCCTGTCTCTCAGGAGAGGGTTTATTATGTCATCGGGATTCTCACATGAGAAATCATGCATGAGTCTGCCTGTCTCCGTTGGTTCATCACGATAAGAGCCATTGACGTACCATATGAAACCGCCGTCACCGGGAGGTCAGTTATCAGGTTCACGTATCGTCTTTCCGCATGATACACCGGGAGACCTCTCTGAAAGTAGTCTTCCTCGGTGATGAAGATTGTATACCTGTCCGGAAGTTCCGAGTAGTCCTTTCCCTTTTCGAGCAGTGTCGTGTCCAGAAGACAGCTCTCCTCGGATCAGCTCCGTTCTTATCCTTCTGAACCTCGAAATGGCAGACCTTTCCCTTACTGACGAAGGCAACGACGTCGGGTCCTGCCTCGAGGAAGAATGGATTTGAAATTGAATACTCCCCATCTGAAGAGACGACTGTGATGTCGTCGTCTCCGGTGATTCAGCGGATGAGAAGCTGTGTCTCCGGAATCTGTCTGTCGAATACGTTCGAGAGAAGCAGATCGTCGAAAATTCTCAGTCCGGCCGGGTCTTCAAGGATTTCTTTCTTCTCTTCTGATACAGCCGCTCCTTCACTCCGGTTCTTCAGTTTCGTCATCTTTTTTGTTTGCTATTTCTCTAAGAAAAGTGTATTTTCAAGTTATCAGAATTATAGGAAAAGTGTATTATTCAGCATGTCTGAAATACGGAAAAGTGTAAAAGAATGTTCAGAAAGATAAAAAGCCACATCGCTGAATACCTCAGGTCACCGTCGACGAGAATACTCGTGATCGACGGCGCAAGACAGGTCGGAAAGTCATATATAATAAGAGAAACGGGAAAAGAGCTCTTTGAGAACTATGTGGAAATAAACCTTCTCGAGGATTCACTGAAAGAGAGGCTCTTCGAGAACACGAAGACAACCGAGGACTTCTATCTCACTCTCAGCATGGTCGCAGGCGACAGACTGAAGACAAAAGCAGACACGCTTGTCTTCCTTGACGAAATACAGGTATACCCCCATCTTCTGACTCTTCTGAAGTTCCTGCGTCAGGACGACAGATTCACATATATCGCGTCGGGCTCTCTTCTCGGTGTCACCCTCTCGCTTACCTCTTCCATTCCGATGGGAAGCATCGAAATAAGGCACATGTACCCCATGGATTTTGAGGAATACCTCATCGCCGCGGGATTCGGGGAACTGGCCCTGAAGACGCTGAGAAAGAAGTTCGATGCCAGACAGAGTCTGGATGAAACAATGCACAGCAGGATGATGGATCTTTTCAGAAAATACCTTCTCTCGGGAGGACTACCGGATGCAGTGAAGGAATTCATCGAAACGAAAAACATCATGACTCTCAGGAAAATCCAGGAAGATATCCACGACTTCTACGCCGCCGACGCATCTAAATACAGTGATGAACACCGCCTCGAGATAAGACGCATATACGACATGATTCCGTCGACACTTGAAAACAAAAAGAAAAGACTGAAATTCAATGAAATAGAAGACAAGAAGGGTAAGAGATACACAAATTACCGGGACGAATTCGATTACCTCACGTCAAGCGGCATTGCACTTGAAGTCCGGGCTGTCTCGACTCCGGTCTTCCCTCTTACGGAACACTCGGGGAAGAACCTTCTCAAACTCTATCTCAATGATGTCGGAATCCTGACGGGAATACTCTACCGGAACAACATAAGGGCGGTGCTTGACGACAAAGTCTCAATCAACCTCGGCTCCGTCTATGAGGCCGTTGTCGCAGAAGAGCTCAAGGCTCACGGCCACAGCCTCTACTACTACGACAACAAGGCAAAGGGTGAAGTGGACTTTCTCCTCAATGACTACGACAATCTCTCAGTCCTGCCGGTCGAGGTCAAATCAGGAAAGGATTACACTGTACACAGTGCTCTCAACTCATTTCTTTCAAATCCCGACTACAACATAAAGAGCGGTATCGTCCTTTCGAATGAACGTAATGTATATACGGAGAACGGAGTCACATACATGCCCGTTTACTACGTCATGTTTCTGTGACTCCTTCCTCTGTCCCTGCGGACACGGAGGCTCACATCCGGCGGAAATGAATGAGTGCGGTACTTTTTCCGAAAACAGCAGAGAGTGCAATTTTATCTACCGGAAACGGAAAATGAGGTGTATACTTCTCCATTATGAAAAAGAACCTGATTTTCACCGGCATCAAGCACTCGGGCAAGACGACACAGGCCCGGCTCGTCTCGACATTTCTCTCTCTCCCCTTCTACGATCTCGACGACCTGGTCGAGAAGAGAACGGGAATGAGCGTCCGCGACTACTACAGGGAAAAGGGCAAGGAAGCATTCATGGCCGAAGAACTTTCCTCATACCTCAGCCTCGTTGAAGGCGGGAAGAATACTTTCGTTCTCTCACTCGGCGGAGGAGCAGCGGACAACGAAAGCCTGATGGAAAAAGTCAAGGACGGGAACTATCTCATCTACATAAAGAGACCCGAAGAAGTACTCCTCGGGAAGATACTTAAAAACGGAATTCCTCCGTTTCTGGACGAGAAGGATCCGGAGGGTTCGTTCCACACGATCTACGAGAGACGTAGCGGCATCTACGAGAAGTATGCCGATCTCTCGATCTATCTCGGAGAATACAGGGATAAGCGTGAAACAGCCATAAAGATTCTCGAGAGGCTGAAGGAAGAAGGCTATGAGTGGTAATTCCTTCGGCCGCATATTCTCCTTCACTACGTTCGGAGAATCCCACGGAGAGGCACTGGGCGTCGTAATCGACGGTATGCCGTCGGGAATAAAGGTTGACGAAGAGCTCCTCTGCGGGATGATGTCACGCCGTGCTCCCGGAAAAAGCGCAGTTTCGACCGCACGCAGGGAAAGCGACACTCCCCGGATTCTCAGCGGAGTCTTCAACGGCATGACAACCGGAACTCCGATTGCAGTCACCGTAGAAAACAGAGACCAGCACAGCTCTGACTACGAGGAGCTAGCCCACGTCTACAGGCCGGGACACGCGGACTACACATACAGTGAGAAATACGGGATGCGTGACTACCGCGGAGGCGGAAGAAGCAGCGGACGCGAGACTGTCTCGAGAGTCATTGCAGGAGCCTTTGCGAAGATGGTTCTGGAAAAGGAAGGAATAAGAGTCGACGCGGGACTCGTCGGATGCGGAGGCGTTCAACCTTTCACGTACTCCTGGGATCCTCCGTTTGCTCCTCCGCTCTACTCTCCTCTGAGAGACACCGAACAGAAGGAAATGATTGACGAAATCGAGAAGGCACGAAAAGACGGCGACAGCGTCGGCGGAGTCGTCGAATGCAGAATCTCTGGAGTCCCCGCGGGACTCGGAGAGCCCGTCTTCGACAAGCTCGATGCCCTTCTCTCCCATGCGGTATTCTCCATCGGAGCAGTCAAGGCCTTTGAAGTCGGAAGCGGTTTCAACTCCGCCTACCAGAGCGGAAGTCTCATCAATGACGCCATGCGAATGAAAAACGGCATTGCCACCTTCACATCGAACAACGCCGGCGGAATACTCGGAGGAATCAGCAGAGGAGACGATATAATCACAAAGGCGTACTTCAAGCCCACTCCCTCGATTGCGGCAGAGCAGTATACCGTCACGGACACGGGAAAGAACACGACAATTGAAATAAAGGGAAGACACGACCCGTGCATCGCACCGCGCGCAGTTGTCGTCGTCGAAGCAATGGAAAGCTGCGTCATCCTCGACTGTCTGTTACTTCAGAACGCCTATGGAAAGAGATAACACTCTCCCTCTCATGGTCCAGAGCGACAGGACGATGCTCCTCGATGTACATTCGCCCCTTGCAGACGAATGCCGGAAGGATATCATAGCGTTCTCGTCGCTCGTGAAGTCACCCGAGCATATCCACACGTACGAACTTACGCCTCTTTCGCTATGGAATGCGGTGAGCCTGGGACTGGGGGAGAAGGATATCATCTCCCGCCTCGAAAAGTGGTCCCGCTACGATCTCGACAGGCGCGTTCTCTTCTTCATTTCAGATACAGTCGAGAGGTACGGTAAGCTCAGACTCGAGGAATATGACGAGAATCATTACCGCCTCAGTGCACAGAACGCAATACTCTTCGTCAAGCTCAGATCGGACTCGACTGTGATGAAGTACCTCACTCCCGGCGGAGGCGGGAACTCATTCCTCCTCGAGAAGATTTACCGGGGAAAGATAAAGGCCGAGCTCATAAAGCGCGGCTACCCCGTAACCGATACGATTCCCCTCACAAAAGGCGGAAGGCTGGATGTATCCCTCCGGGAAGACGTCGTTCTCAGACCCTACCAGATTTCAGCCCGCGACAGCTTTGTCTCAACCGGCGGCTACGGCACTGTCGTACTTCCCTGCGGAAGCGGAAAGACGGTGGTTGGCATGGCCGTGATGGAAGCTTTGACGACGAAGACCATCATACTCTGCCCCAACGTAACGGCAGTGCACCAGTGGATGAGGGAACTCGGGAGCAAGACGAATCTCAGAGAAGATCAGATCGGTGAATACACGGGGCAGAGCAAGGACATAAAGGATGTGACGATCTGTACCTACCAGGTACTCATATACAGTATCACGAAGACTGATGAAGACGGAAAGGAGATAAAGGAGTATCCGAACTTCTCGCTCTTCAGCTCCCGCGACTGGGGTCTTGTCATATATGACGAAGTGCACATGCTCCCCGCCCCCGTCTTCAGCATTACAGCGGAAATCCAGGCGATGCACCGCCTAGGGCTCACTGCGACACTTGTCAGGGAAGACGGGAGGGAGGACGAGGTCTTCACTCTCGTCGGACCGAAGAGAATTGACATTCCCTGGGTCGAACTCGAGGAGAAGGGCTTCATCGCAAAGGCATACTGCCACGAAGTTAAGGTTCCGCTCGAGAAGGACGACGAACTTGTGTACGCCCTCGCAACACGGCAGACTAAGTATAAAATAGCTGCAGTCAACGACAGGAAGATCGGGGTGACGGAGAAAATCCTGAAGAAGCACGAAGGCGAGCAGATTCTCATAATCGGGCAGTACCTGGAGCAGCTGGGGTATTTCAGAAAGAAGTTCGGCTACCCTCTCATCACGGGCTCGACACCGAACAGAGTCCGCGACGAACTCTACGACGACTTCAGAAACGGAAGGATAAAGGTTCTCATAGTCAGCAAGGTCGCGAACTACGCAATCGACCTTCCCGACGCCACGGTCGCCATCCAGATTTCCGGAACCTTCGGCTCGAGACAGGAGGAGGCGCAGAGGCTCGGACGCATTCTGAGGCCTCACGACAGGGACTCGCACTTCTATACGCTTGTCAGCGAATACACGATAGAAGAGGAGATGAATTCAAACCGTCAGAAGTTTTTATCGGAACAGGGATACAGTTATACAATAGAGCACTATGGAGAAAACACTTAAGGACGAAGAACTCTCCCTTCTCGGAGACGACATAACGGAAAAGCTCGTAAAGGCACATCTGGGACTCAG
>CAVILL010000028.1:14861-25613 GCA_963643635.1 Sphaerochaetaceae bacterium
CGTCGAGAGAAAGAGAGCATCTTCATTCATGGCGCTGTCCCTCCACGACAGGCTGAGCTACGTCATCTCATCCATCACGGGAAAGGAAGTGGAAAGTGCATCGAAGGAACTCTACATAATCGAAAGCATAAACGGCCTCGAAAAAGAGAGAATCAAGTATGTCATCGAGACTCTCAGAAGGTGCACGGAAAACGATGGCGTAGAGGACATCTCGCTCTACTATGACCTCGGCATCCTCTACGATGAGAATGGTTACTGCACAGCCGCGTCACTCGAGGATGAGGAGGAGGGACCATACACACTCTCGTCAGACTTCACGATAACCTATCCCGGCACCAGAGACAGGGACATCTACCTCGTCGCTGACCCCGTATCGACAGACACGAACACCACGCGCTGGGTGATAACGAAGAATTCGATAAAGCGTGCATTCGACGTCTCCCTCACATCCTGCGATATTCTCGAAATACTCTCCTCCTACTCCTCCTACGGCGTAAGTGACAGTATAAAGAGCCAGATAGAGAGCTGGGAGAGGGAATACAACCAGGTGAGAATCATCCGGGGAACAGTGGTAATAGTCGAGGAGCGCTTCTCTTCGCTCTTCACTCTCCAGGGAATCAGGGAATACGTAATCGAGAAGCTCTCCGACAGAGCCTTCCTCCTCGATAGTGACTCCGTCCGGGAATGGACGAAGGCCCTCACTAAATACGGCGTGAACATGCTCGGCTCCATTAAGGGCCCATCCCTCATGGAGGGCGGCTCCTCATACCGTTTATTCGACACATGCTTTCCACTGAAGAAGGAGCGCCGCATACCCGACTCCCGTCAGATTCCGTTCGACAGGGAAAAGTACACACATTTGATCGAAAGCGCCCCCGGCCCATTCGAGAAAATACTTCTGAAGAACCACCTCGCCTTCTCCCTCAGAGAGGCCGGACTTTACGAGTCGGCAGACGGACTCGATTACCAGGCCAAGAAGACACTTGTAAGCGAAGCAGTAAAGAAAAACGAGTGCCTCATCGTCCTCTACGCAGACGACAGAACGGAGGTGCTCAACCCCGTCTCAGTCGACGGCAACAGACTCGAAACGGAAGAAGGAACAAGGGAAATCAGCAGGTTCTGGCGTGTTGCGTCGGCAGTGAAGGGAATAATCAGCTGAAGGGATCGACGTTCTTCGGGTAGTGGTAGCCCGTGAAGCTCTCGAACTGCAGCTTCCCCTGGCTCAGGAGCATCTCGAGTCCGTAGTGGAGCGTACAGCCCGCCTTTTCGGCATTCTTCAGGAATGCAGTCATCCTCGGCTCATAGACAATGTCGTAGGCAACTTCCCTGCCAGTGAAGACGAAGTCGGGAACGGGATTGTCCTTCGGCTGAGAGAGCCCGACTTTCGTCGACTGCACCACAAGGTCCGCCCAGCCCGAATATCTGGAAGCATTTTCGAGAGTGTCGGCAGAAGCGTTGTTCTTCGCAGCGAGCCTCTTCGCGTTCTCGAGAGTACGGTTCACGATTACAACCTTCACTCCCCTGTTCGTGAGAGCCCACACAATTGCGTCGGCGGCACCGCCCGCGCCGATGACGAGGGCATTTCTGATTCTTCCCGAAGCAATGTCATCCTCGATCGGAGAGAGAAAACCGTAGTAATCGGTATTGGTACCCTTCCACATGTTGGGGACTCTGATTACGGTATTGCAACTCCCTATCTGCTTTACTTCCCTCGTTATGTTTCCCAGGTACTTCAATACATCGACCTTGAAGGGAACGGTGACGGAGAAGCCGCGCATCTGAAGGAACTCTGCAAGAAGCAGGAAGGACCTTATGGAATCGGAGAGGAACGGGACATAGACTGCGTTGTAGTTGATGGCATGGAAGCCCGGATTGTGAATCTTCGGAGAGAGCGAATGCATCACGGGGTTACCCACAACACCGTAGATTCCCGTTCTCTCGTTGATTCTGTCGGCTCTGTACAGTTCCTTGAGGTCCCTCACACTTATCATACCGGGAGCGATTGCCTTCGTAGATACGGAAGAACCGAAGGTGAGAATCGAGCCCATCTTCCTGTAGAGGATACGTGTACACACACCCCAGTCACCCATGCCGATGACGATTTTCGGGGTGTCGGTGAGTTCGCGGTTTATTCTGAAGAGCGTTATGACATCGCTGATTGAATGCGGAGTAACCGCAATCTTGGCAATATCACCTCTCTTCGAGAGCGACTGGATACGGGAGAATATGTCCTCCGGCACCTTCTCGAAGTCGTGGTAGGAGCGGATTATCTTCACGCCCTTCTCTCTTGCGGCAAGCTCGACGTCGTTCTTCTTCACGTCGTCCTCTATGTCGACATACTCGAACGCTCCATTCTCGAGAGTCTGGATTATCAGACTGCGTCTGCTTCTTTCACTAAGCGAACACTTCCCGCCGTCAGCGACTCTGCGGCACGTGAGGATTACCGGAAGGTCTACAAGAGAGGGAAACTCTGCTGCTTTCTTCTGCTCCTCGGGAGTGAGAAGATCAAGCCTCAGTTCGAGAATATCCACAAACTCTCTGTTTTCCTTGACTTGGTTGAGATTATTGCTGAGGGTCGGTCCCGAGAGGGTAAGGCAAATCACTTGTAACTCCTGAGAAGAATCTTAATTCAAATGAGGCGTACATTCAACCATGGAAAAGCGGACACGGCAAAGATTCGGAGAAGAGACTCAGCCTACGATAATCCCGCCTCGAAGTGCCGCCCCGAGCCACGCCCTCTTCGCGTCCTCTGCATTACGAAAGCATAAGGGAGAGACCCGAACATGTGAGGCCCCCCGGAAGAGAAGAACGATACTCCGCTCCGCACGACAGCATATGACGCAGTCTCATCCGAGGCTTGAGCAACACAAGGCTTAACAGTTAATATCCTTTCGGAGAAAAAAGTGAATAATCTACAGCTGCAGAGCCTGAAGCTCTCCTTCGGGGAAAGGGAAATACTGAAGAACATACAGTTCAACATGTCAGAGAAGACAAGAGCCTGTCTCTGCGGAGCCAACGGCTCCGGGAAGACCACTCTCCTCAAGGCTCTTGTCGGGAGCATCACTCCCGATTCCATTTCCCTCTCTGTCACAAGAGGAGCACGAGTCTCGTATCTTCAGCAGTCCGATGTAGCACTCGGCGAAAGGACGATATATGAAACGGCAGAGGACGGCTATGCACGCTTCTCGCCACTAGTCAGCGAACTCGAAGAGGAAGGAAAGAAGGCAGAGGCAGGCGGGGAGAGAGCGATGGCTGCGGCAGAGCGCATAAGCGAGATACACGATCTTCTACTCGACTCCGGCTACTACGACAGAAAAACGAGAATAGAGACAATCCTCCAGGGACTGGGGTTCGAGAGAAAGGACTTTTCGCGTCCCTCCTCCGAATTCTCCGGAGGCTACCAGATGAGGGCGGCACTTGCACGTATTCTCGTAGAGAACCCCGATTTCCTCTTTCTCGACGAGCCTACGAACTACCTCGACATCGAGGCGCTGACGTGGCTCGAGGGGTACCTCAGGGCATTCCCCGGGGGTCTCATGATAGTATCGCACGACCGGGAATTCCTGGACGACCTCGTGACGGAAGTATACGAACTCTTCAACGGCACCCTCACCCGCTACAGCGGCAACTACACGAAGTACCTCGAAACAAGGGAGATGGAGATAGAGGCCATCAGGAAGAAGGCCGAGAAGCAGAAGGAGGAGATCGAGAAGACCGAGGAGTTCATCGAGCGCTTCCGCTACAAGGCGACAAAGGCCAGGCAGGTCCAGTCGAGAGTGAAGATGCTCGAGAAGATGGACATAATCGAAGTCCCCGGACACCTCAGAAAGCTCCACTTCTCATTCCCGCCCTGCCCGCACTCGGCCAACGAAGTACTGAAGGTCGAGCACCTTGAAAAAGCATACGGCGACAACGTAATCTACTCTGATTTCTCGTGCCTTGTGAAGAAAGGCGAAAGACTTGCGATAACCGGCCGAAACGGCAAGGGTAAATCGACACTTCTGAGAATCCTCGCTTCCGTCGACAGAGACTACACGGGAGACGTAAGGGAAGGTAACGGCGTAATCAAGGGCTACTTTGCCCAGGATACCGAAAACACCCTCAACCCTTCGAACAACCTAATCGAGGAGTTGGAGACCGTTGCGGTGACGTCGGATCAGCCTCGCCTGAGGAATCTTCTCGGGAGCTTCCTCTTCTCAGACGATGACGTCTTCAAGAAGGTCGGAGTATTATCGGGCGGAGAGAAATCGAGACTGGCGCTGCTGAAGATTCTCATCCATCCATCAAACCTCCTCTTACTCGACGAGCCGACAAACCACCTGGACATCAACAGCAAGGAAATGCTTGTCGAGGCAATAGAGAAGTACGAGGGAACCGTCATCTTCGTCTCCCACGACAAGCATTTCATAAAGAGTCTTGCTACGCGTATTCTATATATATCAGACGAAGGCCCCGAATTCTTCGACGGCGACTACGACTACTTCGAGCGCAAGATCGAGGAGAAGGAAGCGCAGTGGGCGGTCAGAAGGGAGAAGGCAAAAGAGGAAGCGAAACCTCAGACGAAGAGCGCCTCCTCATATGAAGAGAACAAGCAGCGGAAGAACAGGATAAACAGCCTCAACCGTGAACTCGATGAGATATCGAAGAAGATAGAAAAAATCGAAGAGGAGATAGCTTCTCTCGAAGAGGAGTCCGGAAAAAGCGAAGTCTACTCGATAGCATCGAAAATCAAGGCTGTTCTCGCCGAAAAGGACTCGAAGACAAGAGAGAAGGAAGAACTCGAAGAGATGTGGCTCGAGAAGGAAGAGGAAAAGGAGATGCTCGAAAGTGAACAGAATTGACGAGCCCACACCCAGGCAGTTGAAGCTCGCGTCTCTCATAAGCGAACTTGTTCTCGCGTCCTCCTCCCCCAACCGCCGTAAGCTTCTCGAGATTTCGGGAATAAAGGTACACACCTTCACGCCCGACGCAGACGAATCGACAGAAGGAATGAGTACGGAAGACGCAATGAAGAAGAACGCGAGAGTCAAGATGGAAGCGTATCTGTCGTCGTCGTCTTTTATTCCCGCTCTCCCCGCTCTCTCTGCAGACACGCTTGTCGAAATAGACGGCACCCTACTCGGAAAGCCCAGAACACTCGAAGACGCAGGAAGAATGCTAAGGCATCTCAGCGGACGCGTACAGACCGTCTACACGGGATGCGCAGTCTACACTCCGGAAAAAAAGGGATTCAAGGTATTCTGCGACAGAGCCGCCGTAGTCTTCAGAAATCTCGATAACGACGAAATAGAGGATTACCTGAAAACGGGCGAATGGCAGGGAGCAGCCGGAGCCTACAGACTCCAGAAGACGGGATGGAAGCTTGTAGATTCAATCGACGGCGACTGGGCGACAGTCGTCGGCTTACCGCTTAACAGGCTGATAGATTATTTCTCAGCCGAGTAACTCGTCGTAGTGCTCGAGGCCGAGCTGGAGAATCTTCGTGATGTGATCGTCGGAGAGACGGTAGAGGATGCTCCGACCGTCCTTACGGAATCTCACGAGGCGGGAAGCCCGAAGGAGCTTGAGCTGCTGCGACACGGCACTCTGACTGATAGAGAGGTCCTCCGAGATGCTGTTCACCGCAACCTCCCCCTTCTGCCAGAGGTCGAAGAGGATCCTCAGTCTCGTGGGGTCACCGAAGACCTTGAAGAAGTCCGCCATGTCAACAATCTCTTCGTCGCTTATTCTGATTTCATCCATTTGAAGAACACGTTCCTTTGTGCTTATAATATCTGATTAATAGAGATTTTGAAAAGCGGGAGGAAAAAACGGTGACAATAGACAGAGACAAGGCACACCTCATACTCGGAGACGGAAAGGAGATCAACTTCGACGTCATACACGACAACATGGGCTCGAGCAGCCTGGATATATCGAAACTGAGGAAGGAGACGGGATACATAACATACGACCCGGGCTTCATGAACACTGGCTCCTGCATGTCCTCCATCAGCTATGTCGACGGAGAGAAGGGAATATTACGCTACCGCGGCTACTCCATCGATGACCTGGTTGAGAAATGCGACTTCATAGAGGTCGCGTACCTCATGGTGAAGGGCTTCCTCCCGACACTCGAAGAAAGACAGAGATACATGAAGCTCCTGAACCGCCACTCCCTGTTACACGTCAACATGAAGGAATTCCTCCGCGGCTACCCCGCTTCGGCTCAGCCCATGAGCATACTCGTTGCCATGGTTGCCTCACTCTCCGCGTTCTACCCCGAGCTCGACGAGAGAGACCCCGAGGAGAACATAGACCTTACAGTGACAAGACTCTTATCGAAGATGCGAACAATCGCAGCCTACACATACCGCCAGATGGAGGGAATGGAGTTCCTGGATCCGAAGTACGAATACTCGTACTGCGAGAACTTTCTCAACATGATGTTCCACACCTCCGTCAACGGCTACACGCCCGACCCCGTACACGTGAAGGCTCTCAATCAGCTCCTCATAATCCACGCCGATCACGAGCAGAACTGCTCGACGACAGCCGTAAGACTCGTAGGCTCCTCAGAGGCCAACCTCTATGCCTCGGTTGCAGCGGGCTGCTGCGCCCTCTGGGGACCCAGACACGGAGGCGCGAACATGGAAGTCATGAACATGCTAACGCGCATCAAGAACGACAACCTCTCGATAGACGAGGTAATCCGTAAGGCGAAGGACAAGAATGATCCCTTCCGCCTCTCGGGCTTCGGACACAGAGTCTACAAGACATTCGACCCGAGGGCGAAGATTGCAAAGAAGATATGTCTCGAAGTAATGGAGACGACACATCAGCACGATTCGCTGCTGGACATCGCAATGGAACTCGAGGAGAAGGCGACGCACGACGAGTATTTCGTTTCCCGCCACCTCTACCCCAACGTCGACTTCTACACGGGAATCACATTCCGCATGATAGGCATACCCGCAAACCTCTACACAGTAATGTTCGCAATGGGAAGACTCCCGGGATGGATTGCCCACTGGCTCGAGTGGAGACACGACGAGTACAGGAAGATCGGACGCCCCAGACAGGTATATACAGGCTTCCCTCTCAGGGAGGTAACCCCCATTGAAAACCGCTGATGCAGTAGTCTTCGATTTCAACGGCACCCTCTTCTTCGACTACAGGGAGAACAGGGATGCCTGGAATGAAGTATCGAGAGAAATACGTAAGAGAGAATTCACGGAAGACGAATACAACTCCATGATGGGCATGACCGACACCGAATGCGCAAGGAGAATAATCGGCGACAGAAGCGAGAGCGAACTGAAGAAAGTCTATGAAGAAAAGGAGAACATATACCTCCGCCTCTGCAGAGAGCGCCGGTTAACACTCGAGAATGATGCCGTAACATTCATCAGACGCCTCAGAGACGAAAACATCAAGGTACTCATCGCCTCTTCCGCTCCGAAGATGAACATGGACTGGTACATCGAGAACCTCGGCCTCGACCAGTACTTCGACAGAGACTACATCATTGCCGGCCGCACCGACATACCCTCGAAGCCCGAACCCGACATCTTCCGCCTGGCTCTCGAGACGGCATACGTAAAGCCGGAAAACGCCATATGCTTCGAAGACGCCCCGAACGGCCTCAGAGCAGCGCTCGCTACCCCCTTCAGAAAGGTCTACTGCATCTCCTCCCCCGGTTTCGACGATACCGTCCAGAAGACACTCGCCCCGGTAATCAACTGGTCATACACCCTCACCCACTACAGCGAGGTCATAGGGCTCATATGATTACAATCAGAAAGGCAAGCTTAGAAGAACTTCCATCTATCCTTATAATATACAGGAACGCCAGATCCTTCATGAAGGAACACGGCAACCCCGGCCAGTGGGGAGAGAGCTACCCGGAAAAAGAAACAGTCGAAAACGACATCAGGAAAGGCCGGCTCTACGTAGTAACAGAGGACTCCTCAATCCTCGCAGTCTTCGTCTGCACGACTTCTCCCGAACCTGCCTACGACACGCCCGGATGCTCCTGGCACTCGGATACTCCCTATGCCGTAATCCACAGAGTAGCATCCTCGGGAAAAAAGCCGGGAATAACGAAACTCATCTTCGACTACGCAAAGGAAAAGACAGGACACATCCGGATCGACACACACAGAGACAACGCCCCGATGCAGAACGCCCTCGCCCGCTACGGCTTCCTCCCGACAGGCACCGTCTACTACTCCCGTGACGGCCGGAAAACCTCCCGCATTGCCTTCGATTTCGTCGAAAAAGAAAGACAAAATCCACCCCACAGCAATTAATCACAAGACAAGACACAATAGCAATCTCAAACAATACAAGGAAATAAAATTACCTGCGAAAGCAAGAAAAATAACATTTAACATAAATTTAAAAAATTATGAAAAATATTTAACATTGTTATAAATCTAACAGACAATTCATCTTTTCTCAATTAACTTGCTACCAAGCTGGAAGAAAAGCCGGCCAAAAAAGAAAATACTACAAAGAAGAAAAGGATTTACTACAAAATGAAAAAGTCACTTATTGTAATCGCACTCGCACTTCTGATGATTGTACCTGTGTTTGCTGCATCGGAGACTAGAACAGAAAACGCTAAGGTTGTTTATGCAGAGAATGCAAATGATACGCCTTTAACAACAACTGGCGATACAGAGAAGACAGATGTAAAGGTTACACTTAATCTTTACCCGAAGTATGTTTTCGGTATTTCAAATGAGAAGTATGTTTCTGCAAATATAACTATCGACAGCACAGAAACTAGTAAAACATATTACGAAAAGCTTCCCGCAGTTACTGAAATTAATATGACTAATGATGAGACAAAGCTTGAAGTCGGTTCTCCGTCAGATACTTATTATATTTCCTACTGGTTCAGAGATTACAACCAGGACTGTACTCTTTCATGTGCTATTGATCAGGACCTCTGGCTCCAGGAAGATGATGGCAATTACACCGCAGTAGAGGGCGATGAAGATTCAAATTATAAGATTAAGTACAAGGCTACTATTACTCCGGAAGGTGCAGTTGAGAATGAAAAAAGCGCTTATGCAATCGATGCTGCTAATACAATCTATTCTCCTGGTAACTCTGGAAGCTCCACATCTGTTGCTGTTGTCAAGTGTGCTGCAACAAAACTCCTCGGACAGGTTGTCTGCGGAAACCTCAAGATTGTCCTTGCTCCTGTTGACGGCGATAAGAGCACGGCAAACAAGTATGTAGGTTCCTATCTTTCACACCTGGTTCTTACACTTAAATCTAACGCATAATCAGAAGTTTCAGAAATATTTGAAGCACTCGGATCCGGGTGCTTCTTTTTTTTCGTGAAAATCCGCAGACGTACGTGCTGTATGACATCACCAGTCTTCATCATATTATGAAGAATAGGGAGTTGCCGGGACTCATGTATGATATCTCCCATATTTCTGATTAATTTGTAAAGAAAATTTGACAATTTATTACAAATAATTAACGATTGTTAGAAATCAAACAGACGATTTTTAAATAATTCACTAGATTACAACCATAACTTAGGTTATAAAGAGAATACTACAAAGAATAAAAGGATTTACTACAAAATGAAAAAGTCACTTATCGTAATCGCACTTATTGTCTTAATGATTGTTCCTGTATTTGCTGAAACAGTAACATCCGGATCTGCAAAAACAGGCGAAAAGCTTATTGCTTCTGGTGATCAGAAAACTGAAGTTGAAGTTTCACTCGACCTCACACCTAGATATGCATTTGGTGTAACAGGTGGAAAAACAGGAGAAGCTGATTATGTCAAACTATTTAAAGATCAGAAGATAGTTGCAGTTGATGACACTTCTTCCACAGAAGATATTTTGTACACAAATCTTAACAGAGTCACAAAGATTACAATGACTGCTAATCTTGATGCTATGAAGCTTGAGGGACCGGCTTCTGGTTATACTTATTATATTTCTTACTGGTTCTATGAGAACAACACAGAAAAAGTAAGTCTTGTTGCAAGCCTTGACGGAGATTTAACTCTCACCGAAGAAGGGATATCTGCAGCAAATAAAAATATGGGTAACGAATATGATGAAAAGAATACTGTAATTCCCTATCAGGTAACTTTCGATGGAAATATTCTTAATTCTACTAGCAAGAATTCCGCAACTGTAGTACCTGTTAAAGTGCAGTCCCAGATTGGTGCTGTAGAACAGAAAGATATTGAAATTACTGTTGCTCCTATTACCGATGGTAACAAGGACACTTTAAAAGACAAATATGCTGGTACATATAAGTCCAATATTGTTCTCCAAATTAATGTTGGTGCTTAATAGCTAAGTTAATTTTAAAATTTTAAGAAGTACTATGTTCGCATGGTACTTCTTTTTTTATCTTATCTATAGAAATCCGTATAGAAGCCACATTCGAAGAGGATTTTACGGTATCTATAGAATCTGAAAATCCTCTGCCCTTTTCTTTGTTAAGTCGGATTTAACTAAATCAGTTTACTGAATTTCCGTTTGTTCAATAGTCTTAGAAAATGTTAATAAAGAAGGTGGATTCTATCTCTTATAATTTAAAAGAATTGTGAAAAAACTCTGTTTTGATTAAGAATTGTAAAGAAAATTTGATAATTTATTAAGAAAATTTAACGATTGTTAGAAAACAAACAGACGATAGCTCCCGTTTTGGGTAGTTTCTCATCAGAAATAAAAGAGAACTACTACAAAAATGAAAAAGACACTTGCTATACTCGCACTCACAATT
>CAVILL010000029.1:0-25020 GCA_963643635.1 Sphaerochaetaceae bacterium
TAAGCGAGATAGATGACGAAAAGCAGATGGAGGAGATTCTGAGAAGACTGTAAAGGCAAGCCATTGAATCCACCTTTTAACGTTCTTCTGTATCAGAACTGCTCTTAAAACTGCCGCTTTGCCGGTCCGAATCAAATCAACCGGTCAGTAGGCCTCGCGGCTTAAGAGCTTAAGCTCAAAGGCTGAATACAAAAAATAGAAAAAAGCAAGGCTGTAAAATGAAATGCGTAATCGCTCCGGCTTTGCGGCATCCTGCAGTCGAAACGTCATTCAGTCAATGTTTCTGCATTTCAGATAACTACTGGCAATCCGCAGTTGAATGCAGAAACAGGGCTTATAACAGCTCAAACTGTCAGTTAACTACGTGGAATCCGTTTTTCAACTGAAGAGATTGCAGAGCGGGAACGCAAGAAGCGGGGCTATCTCCTTCTTTCCGAGGTTGACCATGAGGAGTCTGTCGAGTCCGATGGCAACGCCGGATGAGGAGGGCATGTCAAGCTCGGGGAAGGCCGGGTCAGAAAGGGAAATCACATCCTTCGTGCCTCTTCTTTCCTCCTCGAGTCTCTTCTGCTCCTTCTCACAGTACTTGCGTATCCTGTCCCTGTCCGTCTCCTCGTCGTAGCAGTTCGCTATCTCGACTCCGTCGATGTACATCTCCCAGCGTTTACGGTAGGGGCGGTCGGGGTATGTCTTCGCAAGGCAGTCAATCTGCTCCGGGTAGTCCCTGAGATACACTTCCCTGTCCTTCGGAAGATTCGGCTCGACGTAGGTGAGGAATATCCTGTTGAAGGTATCCTCCCAGCTTTCGTTTCCGGGGACGTAGAGATCAAGACGCTCCGCTTCGCTTCTGAGGAAGACGATGTCCTGTGCCTTCATGAGGTCGACGCCGGCGTACTCCCTCATTGCCTCCTCGACTGTGATGACGAGAGGTTTGTTCTTAAGCCAGGGTAAATCGGAAAGTGCAGTCTTCTCTATCATGTCGACTGTGAGGGGGATGGAATCGGAGTCGGAGTAGCCGACTGTGTAGTATTCGAGCATCGTGAACTCGGGGTTGTGCACGTCCCCCAGCTGCTCGGAATTGCGGAAGCACTGGGAAATCTGGAAGATGGATCCAGAGCCCGAGGCGAGCATCTCCTTCATGTAGATCTCGGGGGAGGGAATCAGGAAGAGTTCCTTCTCTCCGACGAATTCGTTGGAGAAGAGAGTGGAGAAGGTCTTTATCGTTGGCTCCGGAATAAGACAGGGCGAGAGGGTGGGGGTGAAGACCTCGAGGTAGTCCTTCCGGATGAAATATTCTCTTATGTTCTGAAAGAGCCTCATGCGGCTTCTCTGGGCGTTAAAGTCAAACATGAGTGAAGTTTAGCAGAAGAAAAAAACTCGGTCCACAGGAAAGAGCTGTATTGTCTCTCCCCTTTGAATGGGACTAGAATGAAACCATGTTCCAGTACACTACAGATGAGCCTGTCTATGCCCTTGCCACGGCCTTCATGCCGTCGGCTCTTGCGGTGATCCGCGCTTCGGGAAAGGACTCTCTGACTCTTCTTGCTCCGTATTTCAAGGGAAGATTCGGCACTGCTCCCTCGAATACTGCCGTTCACGGGTGGATTATCGACGAAAGGGGTGAGAAGGTCGACGAAGTCATCGTCATAAAGTACGAGAAGGGCAGGGGATACACCTCCGAGGAGGCTTTCGAGATCATGTGTCACGGCTCCCTTCCCGTAATACGGAAGATTTCATCCGTACTGGAGACTGCCGGATTCCGTCAGGCTCTCAGGGGTGAATTCACCTACCGCGCATTCATGCACGGCAGGATGGACCTCACCGAGGCCGAGGCTGTAGAGGAACTCGTGAAGGCCGGAGGCGAGAAGGGAAGGGAGGATGCACTCGGGCGTCTTTCGGGATCCGTGAGAAGGGAAGCGGAGGAAATAAGGGACGAAATCGTGAATATACTCGCCTCCCTCGAAGTGCAGCTGGACTACGGAGAGGATGAGATAATCGAGGACTGGGTCTTCCCGGAAGAGCGTGTCGTCAGTCTGATTGCAAGACTCGAGAGAATGAGCTCCACGTTCCGTGCCCACCGTATATATTCCGAGGGCGCGAAGGTCGTACTCGCGGGACACACCAATGCGGGAAAGTCGAGCCTCTTCAATGCGCTTCTCAAGGAGAACAGGGCAATCGTCTCTTCCAGAGCCGGTACGACAAGGGACTACCTCGAGGCCGCATGCGAGATGGACGGTATTCCCGTGCGGCTCTTCGACACTGCGGGGCTCAGGGAAGGCGAAGACGAAATCGAGAGAGAGGGAATAGAGAGATCTGAGAGGATGATGGAGGACGCGGACCTCGTACTCTACGTTCTTGACGGAGGAGAGAAGGAACCGGAAGAGAAGAGGGCGAAGACGATATACGTCCACTCGAAGAGCGACCTCTCCCCCTCATCCGGATTTTCGTTCTCGTCGCTGACGGGAGAAGGAATAGCGGATGTCGTGGATGCGGTGGTGAAGTATCTTACGTCGTCTGCCGTCACACCGGCGGGTGTTCCCGTAATCGAGAGCAGAAGGCAGAAGGAGAGAATAGACGAGGCTGCTGCCGCTCTCAGAGAAGCCGGAGATAACAGAAACATGAGCGTCGACATCATCGCGCTCTTCTTCCAGAGTGCACTTGATGCGCTGGGTGAACTCACGGGAGAAATAACGACGGAAGACATACTGGACGAGCTCTTCTCGTCCTTCTGTCTGGGAAAATGACATATGAGAGATTATGAAGCAGTTGTAATAGGTGGAGGGCACGCGGGAATCGAAGCCGCACTTGCTCTCTCGAGAGAGGGGTTCGACACCCTCATGATCACGCAGTCTCTGGACGCCATAGGACGGATGAGCTGCAACCCGGCAATCGGGGGACTTGCGAAGGGAAACCTCGTAAGGGAGATAGATGCACTCGGGGGTGAGATGGGACATCTCATCGACCACACGATGATACAGTACCGCATCCTCAACCGCTCCCGCGGTCCCGCGGTCCAGGCTCCGCGTGCACAGGCCGACAAGTTCTCGTACTCGAGGCTCGCAAAGGAGACGTGCGAGAAGGAGAAGAAGCTCAATCTCTTCATGGACACAGTCGTCGACTTCCTCATCGATGAGAAGGACGGGAAGAGAACCATAACAGGTGTCGTCACCGAGAGGGGCTGGAAGATAACGTCAAAGGTCGTCGTACTCACCACCGGCACCTTCATGGAAGGGCGTATATTCATCGGTGAATACGACGCTCCGTGCGGAAGGCTGGGGGAGGGAGCTGCCATAGGACTCGGAACGAAACTGAGAGAGTACGGCTTCCACGTAGGGCGGATGAAGACGGGAACTCCCGCGAGAGTGAGATCCTCCTCTCTCGACTGGGACGAACTCGAGGTGCAGGACGGGGACGGGACGATGATGCCGTTCTCCTTCGACTACGACACGGTGGAGAGACCGTCACTGAAGTGCTACATAACGTACACGAACGAGGAGACACACAGGATAATCCGCGAGAACATACACCGCTCTCCGCTCTACGGCGGAAAGATTGTCGGAAAGGGACCGAGGTACTGCCCTTCTATCGAGGACAAGGTCGTCCGCTTCCCCGACAGGGACCGTCATCAGATCTTCGTCGAACCCGAGGGGGACGGAACGGAGGAGATGTACCTCAACGGACTTTCATCGTCTCTTCCCGAGGAGGTGCAGCACCGCTTCATCCGTACGCTTCCGGGCCTGAGACACTGTGAGATAATGCGTCCCGCATACGCAGTCGAATACGACTACCTGGATCCGCTCGATCTCCTGCCGTCGCTTGAATCGAAGATTGTCTCCAATCTCTTCGTCGCGGGGCAGACCAACGGCACAAGCGGCTACGAGGAGGCTGCTGCACAGGGGATAATGGCGGGAATAAACGCCTGTCAGCGTCTCAAGGGCGAAAGAGCCGTCATACTCGGCCGTACCGACGCATACATCGGCGTCCTCATCGACGACCTCGTGACGAAGGGTACGAAGGAACCCTACCGCATGTTCACATCGCGTGCCGAGTACCGTCTCTCTCTCAGACACGACTCTGCCGACATCCGGCTCACTCCGACCGGCTATGAGGCCGGGCTCTGCAGAGAGGAGAAGATGGAGAGGCTGAGAGAGAAGATACGTAAGATGGATGAGGTGAAGGACCTCCTGAAGGCGAGCCGCGTCGGGGGAAAGAACGGACTCGAGAGACTCGTACAGAGTGAGAACGACATCTGGAAGATGAAGGAGGAGATACCGTCCCTTTCCTCCTATCCGGAGAACGTTCTCAACGAGGTGATGCTCGATGTGAAGTATTCCGGGTACCTCAGACGCCAGGAGATAGACGCAGAGAGGGCGAAGAGACGGGAGAGCATCCGCATCCCGGACGATTTCGACTACGATTCTGTCGAAGGCCTGAGCGCGGAGAGCCGCGAGAAGTTCAAGTCCGTCAGGCCCGCTACTCTCGGGCAGGCGGGAAGAATCAGCGGCGTCCGTGTTTCCGATACCGCAGTTCTTGCGCTATACTTGAGAGAGGGAGCGGGAAATGACAAAAAAGAATCTTAAGGCGTACCTTTCGTCTCTCGGCGTGGTCGGAGCGGAGGAGAAGACGGAGAAGCTCTGGCAGTACACTGACGAGATAATGCTCTTCAATCCGTCACTGAAGCTCGTGGGAAGTACCGACAGGGATGAAATACTCCTTAGGCACATTCTCGACTGCGCTTCGGCTGCTCCCGTTTTTCTCTCGGAAACAAAGGAGGGCGACACCATCGCCGACCTCGGGTCGGGTGCGGGGCTCCCGGGAATAGTGCTCGCGGTTCTTTTTCCCGACAGGGAGTTTTATCTCATCGAGAGGATGACGAGGAGAGTGGGCTTTCTGCGGTCCACGGCGGCAGTGCTGGGCCTGGGGAACGTACACATAGTGGACAGGGACATAAGCTGTGTCGGGGAGAGATACTCCCTCCTGACGTGCCGCGCATTCCACCCCGCCCTCGACATAGCGGAGCATGCCTCGCTTCTCTCGGGTAATGCCGTCTTCTACAAGGGAACGGGAGAGAACGTGAGGCGCGAACTCGATGCACTCCGATCCGGTGGATGGCGTTTTGAAGAGAAAGTAATACCCGTGACAGTCCCCGGTCTCGGGGAAGAGAGGAACATAGTCGTTCTGAAGAACTGGGAGAAAGAGTAATACACATGAAGAAAGGAAGGTTTTCACTCATAGTCGCATCGGTTTTCATGCTCCTCGGAGTAGTGCTCTCGATTCTGGGCGTACTCGGAGGGACGGGACTCCTCGAAGGAGGGATTGCGTCCTTCGTTTCCGCTCTTGGTGCCGAAGCGGGACTCTCCGGCTCAGGCTTCAGTCTTCTCGAGGCCGGAATATTCTGCCTTGTCGAAGGCGGAGTAATCCTTCTTTTCAGACTCCGTAAGCCGTTCAGCATGCCGCTGACGCTTTTTCTTCTTATCGAGTACCTCACGCTGCAGGCGGCAGTGAGAAGGGCTCACTCCGTTCCTCTTCCCTCCTATGCCCTCACGATACTCACCACGACGAAGCCGGGCCTTCTGTTCGCCCTCTTCGTACTCGAGGTGCTTCTCTCATCGGTTCTTCTTGCCTCCGTCTCCACGCTTGATGCGAAATGGAGGAAGAAGAGGGAGATCCAGCTGAAGATGCTGGAGAAGGAAGGCGCCGTAAAGAGCAGGGAGACACTGGAGGAGGAGAAGCTCCTGAAGCGTCAGAGAAAGCTCAACGAGAAGGAAGAGAGAGAGAGGGCGAGAGACGAGAAGAAGTACTCCCTCGAACTCGAAAAGAAGGAAAAGGCCGAGAAGAGGAAGAGAGAGAAGGAAGAGGAAAAGGAAAGAAAGGAATACGAGAAGAAGAGGGAGAAGGAAGAACTGAGACGCGACAGAAAGCGCGAGAAGGAAGAGAAGAAAAAGGACAGGGAAAGCGACAGACTCCTCGAGAAGAAGGAAAAGGAAGAGGAAAGACTCGAAAGCGGCAGACTGAAGGAAGAGAAGAGGAGACTGAAGGAAGAGAAGAAACAGCAGAAGATCGATGAAAGGGAGAAGAAGAGAGAGGAGGAAGAGAAGCTTCCCGAAATAAATCTCTCCGAGGGCATCGGCAACCCGGACACTCCGCTCTCGTTTCCGTCGTTTGAGGAAATGCCGGAGCTCAAAACAATCGGTCACCATACTTACGGTACTAATGAGAAGACCCTTCAGAGTGAGAAGGAGAAACCTCTTGTCGAGAGTTCGTCCTTCATGGACAATCTCAAGAGCGAAATAGAGAGAGAGGAATGGGACAGCGCCGCCGACGACAGCGCCCCCGCTCCGTCAAAGCTCAACACCAGGCACTTCACGGGAGGAGGCATGCTTGAGGCGACTCTCGAGATGTACAATTCCGCATCGGAAACCGAGACTCCCTCCACCGTCAACCGCAATCCCATAATCGGACTCGACGACACCCCCTCGCCCCGGGAGGAAAGAAGGACGGAGGGGAGTATTGCACCGTCGAATCTCGATCCGTCACATCCGAGATATAAACTGTTTGAGAATCTCCAGAACGGAGAGCATGAGGAGATAATACCTCAGAGCGCCGTGAAGACAGAGACGGAACACATTGCGCCGTCGAACCTGGACCCGTCTCACCCCAGGTACCGCCTCTTCGAGAACCTCCAGAACGGCGTGAGGGACAGTGCAGCATCCCCGGCTCCGTCAAAAGCGGAGAACGAGCACATTGCGCCGTCGAACCTCGATCCGTCCCATCCGAGATACAGGATGTTCGAGAACCTCCAGAACGGCAGTGTCGACACATCGCTCCCGAAGAGGGAGGAGAAGAAGACGGAGGATGAAATCGCTCCGTCGTACATAGGAAAGGACCACCCCAGGTACCGTCTCTTCGAGGCTCTCTCGGAGAATAACGCGAAGAGTGCGGAGACGACCGTCTCCTACACGCCGGGGCGTGCATTCACACCCTCCGACGAGGGGGAAGTGAAGAATCCGTATGCTGCAGCGTCCGTTCTGACTGAGGAGAAACCGTTTGCTCCCGTATTCACGAAGAAGGAGGAAGAGCCTCAGACCCCCGTGACTTTGCGTCCCGAGAAGGAAGACAGTGATGATACCCTCCCCCAGACTCCGTCTCTTTCCTCCGACTCTGTGGAAGAAAGGACATCCTCTCCCGTCCGTAAACCCGTGGAGACGGTAACTGCTCCGTCTTCCCCCATAAGAGAGAGCGAAGCGGAGTTCGAGCCGCCGAAGAACCCTCAGGTGAGAAGCATAACCGAGACTGAGGACGGACACAGAGTCTTCGAGACGAAGAGTGACGAGGAAGTGGCGGACGACTTCAATCTCATAGTGGGAGTCGGGGACCTTGCCTCCAACAGGGGAGGACTCACCGCCATAGCAATGAGGCAGAAGACTCCGTACAATCCACCCGAGCCGTCGCTTCTGAAGGACTACCCGAGAATCAGCCAGGAGATAGATCCCTTCACGCAGGAGCAGGGAGACATAATCGTCAGAACACTTGCCGAGCAGAGAATCTCCGTCGAGCTCTCCGCGATAATCAAGGGCCCGTCCGTCACTCAGTACGAACTCAAGCTCGCGCAGGGTATGATAATCAGCAAGATCAAGGCCAGGGAGGACGAGATCAACTACGCCCTTGGAGGAAAGAAGGTCAGAATACTCGCTCCCGTTCCCGGTAAGCAGGCAGTCGGAATCGAGGTGCCGAACCCGAGCATTTCCATAGTCGGCTTCAAGGATATGATCTATGCCCTCCGTGCAAACGAGAAGTACATGTCATTCAAGGTGCCGATGATCCTGGGACGCACTGTCACGGGTGAACCGATTGTCATCGACGTCTCGAAGATGCCCCATATGATAATCGCCGGTACCACCGGTTCGGGTAAGAGTGTATGTATAAACTCGTTCATCAACACCATAATCTATGAGAAGAGTCCGAGGGACGTAAGGCTCATCATGGTCGACCCGAAGGTCGTCGAGCTTACGATCTACAACGGAATACCGCATCTCCTGACTCCGGTCATCACGGATGCAAAGCGTGCCATCAAGGCCCTCGACTGGCTTGTCAGCGAGATGGAGAGAAGGTACGCGATGCTTGCCCGCTACGGCGTGAGAAACGTCATCGGTCTCAACGAGAAGATCATGTCGGGCTCTCTGAAGGGAGTCGAGAAGCTGCCGTACATCGTCCTCATCATGGATGAGTTTGCGGACATCATGACAGTTGTGGGCAAGGAGATGGATGCCGCGATAAGCCGTATAGCGGCAAAGGCGAGAGCCGCGGGAATCCACATGATCCTCGCAACCCAGCGTCCGAGTGCCGACGTAATCCTGGGTACCCTCAAGTCCAACCTTCCGGGACGAATCGCATTCGCAGTCTCGAGCGGCGTCAACTCCCGTGTCATTCTCGACGAGCAGGGTGCGGAGAACCTCCTGGGAAAGGGAGACATGCTTCTGATGGATCCGGGTGCGATGGGACTTACGAGAATACAGGGCGCATTCGTTTCCGACGGGGAAGTCGAGAAGATAACGGACTACGTCACATCCAGCAACTCAAAGCCCGAGTTCCTCGAGGAGAGCGTCTTCGAGGAGGAGAGCGATGTCGACGACGGAGACGAGGAGTTCATGGATGACGAGGGAGACGAGGACCTCTATGAAATGGCGAAGAAGATAGTCTACGAGCGCAAGAGCGCTTCCGCTTCCTATCTTCAGCGACGTCTAAAGATCGGCTACAACAGGGCTGCGAGAATCGTCGAGCAGATGGAGGAAGACGGAATCGTCGGACCCGCCAACGGCTCCAAGCCCCGTGAGATACTGAAGTTCGAGTGATGGACAAAGAATATTGAATAACAGACAATCGTGCTGTTAACAGGGACATAATAGAATGAAATTCAGTGAATTGAATCTGAAAGAAGAAGTTTTGAACGGAATAAGAAGCGTGGGCTTCGAAGACTGCACCACAGTGCAGGAGAAGGTCCTGCCGGTGACACTCAGAGGCCGCGACGTCATGGTCCAGTCGAAGACGGGAAGCGGGAAGACCGCAGTCTTCCTCATCACGATCTTCGAGCATTACCTCGAGTCGGGAAGAAAGAGCAGGGCTATTGTCGTCGCTCCGACAAGAGAGCTTGCAGTCCAGATAGAAGAGGATGCGAAGAAGCTTTCGGCGGGAATAGAGAACTACAAGGTCGGCTGCTTCTACGGAGGAGTCGGGTACGGTGAGCAGAACAGGGAAATCGAGGAGGGACTCGACCTCTATGTCGGAACTCCCGGAAGACTCCTCGACTACGCGAAGGGACGGAAGATAGACTTCAGACAGTTCGACATAGCAGTCCTCGACGAAGCCGACAGAATGTTCGACATGGGCTTCTATCCCGACATCCAGAAGATGTTCTCCCTGATGAGGGAAAGCACAAGGCGAATGACGATGCTCTTCAGTGCAACGCTTTCCACAAGAGTGAGGAACCTCGCCTGGGGCTACATGAACAACAGCGAGGAGATTCTCATCGAACCGGAGAAAATTACAGTCGAGGCGATAGAACAGGAACTCTTCCACGTGACGAAGGACGAGAAGTTCGGACTGCTGTTATCTATACTGAAGAAGATCAATCCCCAGTCCTGTCTCATCTTCACCAATACCAAGGACAGGGCGGTTGAGGTTTCGAAGAGACTCAATCTCAACGGCTACAGGACAGAGTATCTCATGGGTGACATGCCGCAGAGTAAGAGGCTCGAGACAATCGAGAAGATGAAGGAAGGGAAACTGAGCTTCCTCGTCGCAACCGATGTCGCTGCCCGGGGCCTTCAGATAGACGACCTCGAGCTCGTCGTCAACTATGACATTCCCGAGGACTACGAGAACTACGTACACAGAATCGGAAGAACTGCGAGAGCGGGAAAGTCGGGTAAGGCCGTGACTCTTGCATGCGAGGAGTACATCTACGGCCTCGAGGCCATCGAGGACTACATCGGAATGAAGGTTCCCGTGAAATGGGCCGACGAAGAGGGACTCGAGGAAATAGAAGACAAGAGTGCAGGCTACAGAGCACCGGGGAGAGCATCCTCTTCCCGTAAACCGCGTGAATCTTCACGCCGCTCATCTTCCTCTACACGCGACGTGAGAACGAAGAAGCCCACATTCCGCGACAGCCAGGTCAAGAAGGAGAAGGACGATGCACTCTCATACAGGAGCAAGACCGACTTCAATAAGCTCAAGACGATGAGTCTGGAGGAAAGAATGAAGTACTACCAGAATGCATTCTCCTCCTCTTCGGATGCAAAAGACGAGAAAAAGAGCACATCTTCCTCCGGAAACGGAAAAACCCGGAGTGAGAAGAACAGGAACACCCAGCCACGGAGAAGCCAGACTTCTTCTCCCGTGAAGACGGAAAAGCCTGCTCCCGTGAAGACGGAAAGGCCGGCACCGCAGCCGGCAGGGGAAAATGCAGCGGTGAAGACTGAAGAAAGGAAAACCGAAGTCAGGGAGAGTGAGAAGAAGAAGGGCTTCTTCGCACGTATCGCCGCATTCTTTACGGGGAAGAAGGACTGATGAAGAAGAAAGAGGGACTCCTAAAGCGCTTTGCCGCATACTACAGACCGTACATCGGATGGTTTATTCTCGACATGGCCGCAGCGGCGACTGCGTCACTTCTTTCGATTTTCGCGCCTTACTTCGTACGTAAGGTTCTTGCAGTCATACAGGACGGAGAGGCGGTCGTTTCTCCGCTTGTCGTCATCTATCTTTCGATTGTCCTCTCCATCTACATCCTCAGCGCAGTCTGCACCCATATAAGAATCAAGTGGGGACACTACCTCGGGGTCTGGATCGAGAACGACATGAGACGGGATATGTTCCATCATCTCCAGAAGCTCTCCTTCTCCTATTTCGACAGAAACAAGACGGGTGACATAATGAGCAGGATCTCGAACGACCTCTTCAACATTGCGGAGGTCGCGCACCACTGCCCGGAAGATATGGTCATCTCCCTTCTGACGATAATCGGCGCCTACATACTCATGTTCATGATGTGTCCGCCTCTCGCGTTCGTCTCGATAATCCCTCTTCCTCTGATGGCGGCCTACGGAATCGTATTCAATACACGTCTCAAGAGATCGAACAGGGCAATCAGAAAGAGAATATCTGAGATAAACGTCACCGCCGAGAATTCCATCCAGGGAATAAGGGAGGTCAAGTCCTATTCGCGTGAGGAAATGCAGGAGAAGAAGTTCTCCGAGAACAACAGAAACCTCAGGGAAAGCCGGGAGGACATGTATAAGGAGATGGCCGCCTACCAGAGCGGAATCTCGCTCATGAGGCAGATCTACTACTTCATCACGATTGCGGGCGGAATCCTGCTGATCGTGAAGGGAAGGGTGACGGTCGCGGACCTCACGGCATTCATCCTCTACGTCTCCGTCGTTCTTCCTCCCATCGACAGGCTCATCAACTTCACAGAGCAGTTCACCCAGGGCGTCTCGTCCTTCGAGCGCTTCACGGAAATAATGGACGTGATGCCCCAGATAAACGACAGACCGGATGCAAAGGACCTCGTCGTCACGAAGGGTGACATAGAGTTCAGAGACGTCTCCTTCAGGTACGAAGGCGAAGACGAAAAGGTCCTGGATCACTTCTCCATGAAGATAGACGGCGGAAAGAGAATCGCCATAGTCGGAGAGAGCGGAGCGGGAAAGACGACTGCCGTGTCGCTTCTTGCGCGCTTCTACGAGAAGGACGGCGGCGAGATAACAATCGACGGCACTGACGTCGACTGTGTTACACAGAGTTCTCTCAGGAATGCCATAGGCTTCGTGCAGCAGGATGTGTTCCTCTTCGACGCATCGATCAGGGAGAATCTCTCCTACGGCAGACCCGGGGCAACGGACGAGGAGATCTGGGACGCACTGAGAAAGGCACATCTTGAAAAGTTCGTGCTCTCTCTTCCCGCGGGGCTCGACACCGAGGTCGGAGAGAGGGGAACAAGACTCTCCGGGGGACAGAAGCAGAGACTCAGCATAGCACGCGTCTTTCTGAAGAATCCTCCGATTCTCGTATTCGACGAGGCCACCTCCTCACTCGACACGGAGAGCGAGGCTCTCATTCAGGATGCCTTCAACCGTCTCTCGGTCGGCCGCACCAGCATTGTCATCGCACACCGTCTCTCGACTATAATCGACAGCGATGAAATCTACGTAATAGACAAAGGAAAGGTAGTGGAAAAGGGTACGCATCCGGAGCTTCTTGAAAGGAAGGGGCTCTACTACAGACTCTATTCCATCAAATAAAACAGCATGCACAGTATTCTGAAATTCATCCGTATATTCATAGCAGCGGTTCTGATCATCCCCGCCTTCAGTCTTGCCGTCCTCGGCATAGTTCTCTACTGGGTCTTCACCTTCCTGAGAATGAAGAAGACTGCAGAGCGTGTCTCGAAGGGACTCTATTACATACTCTGCTGCTGGATAGTCTTCTTCCTCGGTGCAAGGGTACATGTGAAGGGAAGGGAGAATATACCGTTACCCGGCGAGAGCGTGGTCTATGCTCCGAACCACAACTCGCTGATCGACGTTCCTCTCTTCTATGCGGTGCTCAGACGCTTTCCCGCAATGATGGCGAAGAAGGAGCTCTACGTCGTACCGGTAATCCACGGATGCCTCGTGTCACTGGGGTGCATCAGGATAGACCGTAAGGGCGCCCACAGCATAGTCGAAGCTGTCCGGAGCGGCTGCAGAACGATAGAGGAGGGACACTCCCTTGTGGTCTTCCCCGAGGGAACAAGGAGCAGGACGGGAGAAATCGGAACATTCAAGAACGGTGCCTTCAAGATTGCAGAGCGCACGGGCTGCCCCGTCGTCCCCGTCGCAATCCGCAACGACAGATACCTGCTCGAGAGCGCGCATACTCTCGGCCTTGTCGACGTCTACATCACATTCCTTCCGAAGATTGAAACGAAGGACCTGGGGGAGGAGGAGAGAAAGAACCTTTCCTCAATCGTCGAGAACGCAGTCCGCAGAGAGTGGGAGACGCTTCCGGCCTATACACGCTGAGGAGACCGTTCAGGACAATTCCCGCGGATATGGTCCGGACCGGGTGAACAGGACTGACAGCGCTCTGTCATCAAAGACATTTCTATCGTCTGACAGCAGTGTCCGGCTGCCGGTTTTCATGATACGTGATGCGCTATGCTTTCCTGTATGATTTTCCGTTTTCCCTGGCAAGGTGAAGTTTTGCATTGTCGAAAAAGCTGGATTGAAAACGTCGAAAAAGCTGGATTATCCTTGTTCCGGATTGGTTTTTTCCGATTACTATTGATTATTGAAATCAACAGGATGGAGAAAATAAGTGCTTACCCCGGATGGTAATATAGACAGAATAATAGATCAGAAGATCGAACGGATTCTGAGAATGTACGGAGGAGTCTGTGTTAACGACCTCAGAGTTTATGCGGATGCATCAAACGGCAGTGTTTATCATTATCATGACGAGAAGGATAATGAAGTCGATGCCGTCATCGAGTTCAGGGACGGCAGTTATGCGGCATTCGAAATCAAACTCAGTGACGGCAGCATAAAGGATGCCGTAAAGAGTCTGGTAAGGTTCAGAGATAACGTGGAAAAGAAGCCGGTATTCAGCTGTATAATCGTCGGACACCAGGAAGCGGTCATCCGGGATACCGGATCCGGTATATTCATAGTCCCGCTTACATCTTTGAAACCCTGACGGAGAGACGGGGAGGACTGTCTCAACAGTAATCCACTGCTTTTCAGAAGGAATCACGGTCGGGGCTGCCTCTCTTCATCAAAGAGCCTCCGTTGTAGTAGACTCGGACAGGAGAAAAACATGAATACTGCAGTTTTGATAATTATCGCGGTTCTTGTCGTCATGAACATCAATTCGTTCGCCTTCATGGCAGCCGACAAGAAGAAGGCACAGAAGGGAGTGAGAAGGACGCCCGAGAAGACCCTGTTCCTGATGACGGGACTCTTCGGAGGACTCGGAGGAGTTCTCGGAATGATCATCATGAGACACAAGACGAAGCACTGGTACTTTGCCGTCTTCTTCCCTGTAATGCTCATACTTCAGTGCGTCATTCTCTATTTCGTGTTCAGGATGATTTCTGCTTGAAAGGAGGAGTAGAAAGATGAAGAAGAGTGTTCTCGAAAAGTATGCCGCCCTCATTGTCGAGAGCGGTCTCAACGTACAGAAGGGACAGGAGGTTCTTGTCCAGGCGAATATGGAGACGGAGGAGTTTGCTCTCCTCTGTGTTGAGGAGTGCTATAAAAGAGGAGCTGAGAAGGTCAGGGTTGAATGGCTCAGTCAGGACCTCGACAGACTTACATACAGGTACCGCACTCTCGAGTCATTGAAGACCATCGACAGGTGGGAGATCGAGAAGGTGAAGGACAGGGCGGAAAAACTTCCCTGCCTTTTATGGCTCGACTCCGACGACCCCGACGGCCTGAGCGGAATCGATACGGCCAAGATGAGTGCCGCAGTCCAGGCGAGACAGAAGAAGATAAAGAAATACCGTGACCGGATGGACGGAAAGTACCAGTGGTGCATTGCCGCGGTTCCCGGAAGAAAGTGGGCGAAGAAACTCTTTCCGGAGCTTTCCCCGTCAGCGGCAGTCGAGAAGCTCTGGGAGAAGATTCTCTTCTGCTCGAGAGTGACCGACGATCCGATTGCGGCGTGGAACGAGCACGACAACGACCTCAAGAAGAGGTGCGGATACCTCAATTCACTCGGAATCGACTCACTGCACTATACGTCCCCCGAGGGGACGGACCTGACGGTCGGGCTCATGGATGAAAGCGTCTTTCAGGGGGGAGGCGAGACGACAATCGGAGAGAGAAAGGTATACTTCCAGCCGAACATTCCCTCCGAGGAATGCTTCACCTCCCCGAAGAAGGGACGGGCTGACGGAATCGTCTACGCAACGATGCCCCTCTGCTACAACGGCAATCTCATCGAGAATTTCTACATAAGATTCAGGGACGGAAAGGCCGTGGAGTGGAAGGCTGAGAAGAACGAGGCTCTGCTCGGACAGCTTCTCATGATGGACGAAGGTGCGTCATATATCGGGGAATGCGCTCTTGTTCCGAATTCCTCTCCCATCCGTCAGTCGGGTGTTCTCTACTACAACACCCTCTTCGACGAGAATGCGACATGTCATATCGCATTCGGGGAGGGCTTCGACAGTGCGGTAAGAGGATACGAGAATCTGAGTAAGAACGAGTGCCGGGAGAAGGGTGTCAACGACTCCATGATTCACATCGACTTCATGGTCGGATCCGACACGCTCGACATAGATGCCATTACGAAGGACGGAAGGACTGTTCCCCTGATGCGTAAGGGCGAGTGGGCGTTCTGATATTAAACAAGGCTCCTTCCTTTCCGGTCGGAGCCTTTTCAGTCAGAGTATGTGATTGAGGAAGTCCTGCGCTCTCTGTGTCTTCGGGTGCGAGAACATGTCTTCGGGTTTTCCCTCTTCGACGACTTCTCCGTCGGCCATGAATACGACCTTGTCCGCAGCGGCCCGGGCAAAGCCCATCTCGTGCGTCACAAGCAGCATCGTCATACCCGAGGAAGCGAGGGAGAGCATTACGTCGAGTACCTCCTTGATCATCTCCGGGTCGAGTGCGGATGTGGGCTCGTCGAAGAGCATTGCCCTGGGTTCCATCGCAAGAGCGCGGGCAATCGCGACACGCTGCTGCTGGCCCCCGGAGAGCTGTCCCGGCTTCTGCTTCGCCTTGTCCTCGAGGCCTACGCGCCTCAGGAGTGCCATAGCCTTCGCTTCGGCATCGCTGCGGCTCATCTTCTTAACCTTCATCGGAGCGAGTGTAATGTTGTCGAGAACAGTGAGATGGGGAAAGAGGTTGAAGGACTGGAAGACCATGCCCACTTCCTCTCTTATCTTCCTGATGTCGGCACCCGGACTCATTATATCCGTGCCGTCGATGAGAATCTGTCCCTTCTGCGCCTTCTCGATTCCGTTGACGGTTCTGAGAAGCGTGGACTTGCCCGAACCCGAGGGACCGATGATGACGACAACCTCTCCGTCGCCGACGGTGAGGGAGACGTTCTTCACTGCGTGAAGTACGCTTCCGTCGTTGTTCTCGTAGTCCTTGTATACATTCTTGATTTCAATCTTAGCCATTCTTGTGTAACTTCTCCTCCATGAGACCGACGAGGCGGGAGAGTATGAGGGTGAGAATCAGATAGATGAGGGCGACGATGAGCATCGTCTGAAGTGAGAGGAATGTACGGGAGATGTATTCCCTTCCCCTCTTGAGGATATCTGAAAGGGCGAGGATGGAGACGAGGGAGGAATCCTTGAGCATCGAGATGAATTCGTTTCCGATTGCGGGAAGAACGACCTTCACGGTCTGCGGAAGGATTACGTGGATGAAGGTCTGGCTCTTGCTGAGTCCGAGGGCCGTGGCAGCCTCCGTCTGTCCTTTCGGAATGGATTGTATACCCGCTCTTATGATTTCACCCATGTAGGCACCGAAGCAGATCGAGAGGGCGACTATCGCGGCGACGATTCCGTCTATGTGGATAAGCGACCCCAGGGCATAGTAGAGGAACATGAGCTGTACAAGCAGCGGTATTCCTCTTATGAGCTCGACGTAGACACCGCAGAGCTGGTTGATGAAGCGGTTCTTCGACGAAGAGCCGAGCCCTGTGAGAATACCGATGACGACTGCGCCGAGGATGGCGAAGACCGTGCACTCGAATGTCGTCGGGATTCCCGTGACCGTGTAGAGGAATATCTTCCAGTATACTTCCCTGTTGGCCAGACAGAGCACGATGAGAAGAAATACCGATCCGTAGAATGTGAGGCGCCACGAGTTGAAGATGTGCTGGTTACCCTTCTTCGGGATCAGAACACCGTCGGTCATCGTGATGACTGTCGGGGCCTTCTTCGTTTCCGTCGGGTCGACGGATACCACGCGGCTCTTTATCTCGCTGACGCTCCTGTATGTGTTGTCGTTGTCCATTGATCTGTTTCCTTGTTTACAGCAAAAGGTCAGAGGGGAGAGAATACCCTCTGACCGGGAAGTCTATTTATAGTCTCTCAGTTGAGACCGTATTTAGCCTTGATTTCACTGAGCTTTCCGCTTTCTTCAACCTTCTTGAGGCCTTCGTTGAGAGTCTCGAGAAGAGCGGAGCTGCCTTTCTTGACAGCCCATGCCATGTCATCCGAGTTCTCGAAGGAACCTGCAATCTTGAGAACCTTGGAGTAGCTCTCGTTCTCGAGGACGAAGTCGCTGGCTACGACGGAGTCGAGTACGACGGCGTCGAGGTTGCCGTTTGCAAGGTCGAGGACTGCAGAGGGTGCCTCGTCATATGTGGAGGGAGTAAGGCCGAGATCCTCGCAGGCAAACTGGCATGTCGTTCCGAGCTGTACGCCGACCTTCTTGTCAGCGAGGTCTGCATCGGAATGGATGTCTTCGTTGTCGTTCTTCGTGACAATCGAGAGAGCGAACTGGAGAATCGGAGTGGAGAAGTCGACTGTCTGCTTTCTCTCGTCCGTTACCGTGAGGCCCGATGCCCCGATATCATACTGGCCGCCCTGGATGCCGGCGATGATGCCGTCGAAGGAGACGTTTGCAATCTCGATCTTGATTCCCATCACATCGGCAACAGCCTGGATGAGTTCAACTTCGTAGCCGCAGGGGTTGCCGTTGTCGTCGATGTATTCAAGCGGCGGATAGTCGCAGCTGACAGCGACTGTGTAGACCTTCCCGGAAGAAGCAGTCTCGCTCGAAGCCTGTGCGAAGAGAGTTGTAAGTACCGTTAATGCGATAAGTGTGACAGCAATGATCTTTTTCATGTTATATGCATTCCTTTGTGTATATTTATTTAAGCTGAACACACAATATGCACTTTCAGACATAAGGTCAACAGTTTTCTGCATAAAAATACAGAAAAATAATGCGAAATTAAATCGAAAACAGAATAAACTCCAATTTAACTTTAAGCAAGCAAACAGGTTAACAGAATCAAAGTCAGTGGATAAAAATACAAATGCAAGAGCGCTCCACAGGGAAGGAAAGCCCGGAACAGTGAGAAGAACGGCCGAAGCGGGGAAGACGGAGCAGAGACAGCTGCGGAATAAATATTCAGAATCGGGAACAGTGCCGTTTCAGTCTCCGTATAAACGTCTGTCTTCACCCCGGCATTTTATACTGGAAAAGCCCGGATATCTTCGAAAATCACGGAATTGATGATTTATACTGAAAAAAGTTTTCTATGTAATGAGGATTCATTTTCGTCTTGTCGACGTAGATGCGCAGTCTTTTCTTCTGAGAGTCTCGAATAGCGGATTGCTGACAGCGATTCTTTTCTTCATTTTCATACACTCCGATTCTGACATGGAACGGAAAACGACTCTGCATTTTTCTTTTTCAGTTTTGAAAATGTCTTCGCAGCGGAGAGGGAAAATCCGCAGAAAAGGCCGGACTGCCGGCGGATGGAAAGGAGAGAAGAGAAGCGCTTCTCTCCTTCCTAGACGTTGTCCGGCGTCGGCTTTATGCGGCTTCTGTAGACATGGATGTAGAGTCCTATACCTATGAAGAGGCCGAAGACCTCTGCAAAGGGGAAGGCCCACCAGACTCCCATGAGACCGGCAAAGCGGCTGAAGACGAAGGCTGCGGGAACGAGGATGACAAGCTGTCTGAGCGTTGCCGTGATCATTGTCCCGATACCGAATCCCGTAGCCTGGAAGGAGGACGAGAGGCCTATCGTGATTGCCGCGAATATGAAGCAGAGGGAAATGATCCTCAGTGCCGGGATTCCTATCGAGTACATCTCCTCTCCGGCACTGAAAAGGGAGAGAAGCCATGTCGGGAAGAGCTGAAAGACAACCGTTCCGAGAACCATGATGACAAGTCCCGTGAGGGTACCGTACTTTATTGTCTCGATCATTCTTGATCTCTTTCCCGCACCGTAGTTGTAGGCGATGATCGGGACCATACCGTTCGAGAGACCGAAGATCGGCATGAAGACGAAGGACTGGAGCTTGAAGTATACCGAGAATACGGATACCGCCGTAGTAGAGAACGAAATGAGGATTCCGTTGAGTGCGCTCGTCATCACGGTGCTTATGCTGTTCGTGACGATTGTCGGGGCACCGACGGAGTAGATGTTCGCGACGAACTGTTTCCTGAGTTTCAGGTGATGACGCTTCAGCGTTATGTATCTGTTCTTCTTCACGCAGTACATCGATACGACAAACGAAACAACCTGTCCGATGACAGTTGCTATCGCGGCACCGGCGACACCGAGGCGGAATGTGAAGATGAATACGGGGTCGAGGATGATGTTAGTAACGGCACCGCTGAGCTGACTGAGCATACTCGAGAACGAATCACCGGTTCCCTGGAGGATACGCTCGTTCATCATCGTGAGGAACATGAAGAGCGAGAATACCATGACTATCACGGCATACTCGTTCGAGAGCGAGAGAAGCTCCTCGTCCTGTGTATATAACGAAAGGAATGGCTTTGCCAGGGTAAGCCCGAGAACAGCGAAGACGGCCCAGGTCAGGAATGCGACCGTAAGTCCGTTTCCCGCGACATGCTCCGCCGTCTCCCTGTCTCCCTCTCCGAGCTTACGTGACATGAAGGATGCCATGCCCACGCCCGTTCCGACACCGAAGGCGATGAGGAGGTTCTGCAGGGGAAAGGCAAGCGACACCGCGGTGAGCGCGGTCTCGCTGAGCATTGCGACGAAGATCGAGTCGACTATGTTGTAGAGTGCCTGCACCAGCATAGATATCATGAGCGGGAGTGATATCTTCACAAGAAGCTTCGGGACCTTCTCGGTCCCCATTATGTTCTCTTTGTTCTCTGTGTTGTCCATGCCTCAATAATGAGAGATATCTCCATCATCATTCAAGCAGAGCCGGGACAAGTTTTACAAAAAGAAAGGGAGGATGCACAGAGAAGACCGGAGGACGGGGGATCATGACCGTGTGCAGAGGATGCCGGGCTTCCGATTAAGGGAGAAAAGTGCTGCTTTATACATGCAGATGAGGCCTGTGTGAGTACGATTTCATTCAATATCGGCGAAAATGTCAGAGACAGCTGTCGTCTTCGATGATGCCATCTCCGAGTTCTCAAAGAGGAGCACGGATTCTTCCCTCCCGTGAATACGCAGTTCTTCAATTCACCGTCGTAGAAGAAGCCGGAGCAGATACGCCCGGACCGGACGCATCGGAGAACTTCAGACAAACCTTCTCAGCCTTCGGTCTCCGGGAATACATGGGCTAATCATCGATGCCTGAAAATGTCCCCAAATCGCATCTTGCAATATATGGATTCCGGGGTGAAAGTTAATCCAGAAGAAGGTTCAGACTCGACGGACTCGACGGACTCGATACCGGTTTGTCGAGTCCTCGACAGAAAAAGCGACGAGTGCTCGACAGAAAATCATCGAGTGCTCGACAACAGACGTCGACAAAGACTAACGGAGGTTGATATGAAGGATTTACAGAAACTGCTGGATCGACGGGAACACGAATCGTCAGAGCTTGAGTACTACTCGGGATTCAATCCCCGTGCGGTAGTCAGGACAATATGCGCATTTGCGAACGACATTGAAAACAACGGAGGAGGAATTATCGTCATCGGAGTCGGAGACGATGACGGGATGCCTCAGTTTCCCCTGAGGGGAGTGAAGCCCGGTGAGTCAGATAAGATAAAACGCAAGCTTTCCGAGTACTCGAGGACTATAGAACCGCAGTATGAGCCGGCAGTGGAAAGCGTGAAATGCTTCGATTCTTCCGACAACACTGAAAAGGAGCTTGTCGTCATCAGCGTACCGACGGGGTACGACAGACCGTACAGGGCTCCGGAAAATGTGTACAGCGGGAAAAGCCGGAAGAGAACCTACGTCCGGAGATGCTCTTCAACCGTCATGGCGAGGAGAGCTGACGAGGCTGTCCTCCATACGTATCCTCCGGTTCCGTTCGACGAGAGAATCTGCTTTTCCGCCGGGGTGGATGACCTCAGTCCCGACCGGATCCGGGAGTTCCTCCTCGAGAGCGGGAGCAGTCTTTACAGAGATACTGAAGCTATGGACTTCCTCTCGATTGCCCGGGAAATGGGAATAATGTCGGAGACCGGGGACGGGGAAAAGCCTCTCAATGCGGGTATACTGATGTTTTCCGTAAGCCCTCAGAAGTATTTTCCTTATGCCCGCATTGAGGTTGTGAATACTTCGGATTCCGATGGAAAAGATACGACTGCAGATGTCTTCACCGGTACTATCCGGGAACAGCTCAGAGGGACTCTGGAGTGGGTAAGAAACAACATCATCGAAGAGAAGGTCATCGGAGAGGAAGAAAACAGAGTCTTCAACTATCCTTACGAGGCGATAGAGGAAGTGCTGACCAATGCTGTCTATCACAGGTCCTATCAGGTACAGAAGCCGATAACGGTGAGAATAGCGGATGATGGGTTCACTATTACTTCGCCCGGAGGTTTCGACAGGAGCATATCCGACGAGGCGATAAAGAGTTACAACCTTAGAGGAAGAGTATATCGTAACAGAAGAATCGGTGACTTTCTGAAGGAGATTCATATTACCAGAGGAAGGGGAACAGGCTTCCCGAGAGTCCTGGCGGCACTTGGAAGAAACGGCTCCGGGAAACCCGGAATCGTTATGAACGACGAAAGGGACTTCGTCAGCGTCAGAATTCCTCTTCATCCGTACTTCGTTTCGTCGAGGGAGAAATGAAGGAAAATCCGTGAGCAGCCAGGCATATGGGGGCCCCGGGGGATAAAGCCTCTGTGGATATCACTGAGGAACAGGGAGAACGAAAGAGACTTAAGAGTGCGGGGCAGCAAAGAGAAGCGGGCGGGAGAAAGCACGGAAACTATGCGAAGAGGAGAGGGCTAAAGCTGTTCTGTCAAAAGTTGAAAAGTTGTTCAATTGAAAGTTGGAATGTTGTTCAATCAAAATACGGAATATTGTTCAGTGAAACCTATGGTTTTCTATATTACATAAATAATAATCCGGTATGGATATCTGGCTGGTACTTTGCAGCCGGAAAACAGGGGATTCTGAGTAGATCCCGTGTCTCAGCGAGAACGGGAGCTGTGCGGTATCTGAAGGAACAGGGGTGGGGATGAAAACATCTGAGAGAAGGAAAGAATACAGAAGAAGGATAATCGACTCGACAATCGAGACGTATCTATCGGTCAGCGGAGGAATCTCAATAGACGGTCCGAAGGGATGCGGTAAGACGAGGACGGCGGCTCATCATGCGGGAAGTGTATATCCCGTCGGGAATCCGGGGAATGAGCATTCGAAGAGGAAGCTTGCCGAGCTGCAGCCCTGTCTTGTTCTCCGGGGAGAACTCCCCGTCTCATCGACGAGTGGCAGGAAGTCCCGGAACTCTGGGATGCAGTCAGAATGGAGATTGACAGTCGTAACCGTAAGGGACAGTTCATCCTGACAGGGTCGTCGACGCCGAAGAGAAAAGGAATCATGCACAGCGGAGTGGGGAGAATCGCATGTCTCAGAATGGACACCATGTCCCTCTATGAGACCGGAGATTCCTCCGGTCTGATAAGTCTCGGGGATATCTGCAACGGTGAACTCGAGATGACTCTTACCGGCGAAGTGTCGCTTGAGAATCTTGCATACTACATCGTCCGCGGCGGCTGGCCGGCCAATCTGGCGGTAAGTCCGGAGAAGGCATACCTTATGCCGCGGTTATATATGAGGACAATCGTGAAGAATGATCTCAGCAGAGACGGGGAAGAGAGTGGATATGATCCTCATAGAGCTCAGCTGCTGCTGAATTCTCTTGCGAGGAACGAGTCAACGACGGTTTCCGACTGTTCGCTTCTCGATGACATTACCGGAAACGATAGGGAAGAAATGAGCAGGAATACGCTCCTCAGGTATCTGGACAGACTCTCACGTCTCTTCCTCTTCTGTAATCAGAAGCCGTATTCTCCGTCTCTGAGATCATCCCTGAGAGTCAAGATTGCTGAGAAAAGGCATTTCGCTGACCCCGCGATGGCCGCCGCCCTTCTGGGGATAACGCAGCAGAAGCTCATGAAAGACCTCAACACATTCGGCTTTCTCTTCGAGTCCCTTGTCGAGCATGATCTGAGAGTATATGCCGAGTCATTCGAAGGAGAACTTTTTCACTATCAGGACTACAGGAACAACGAGATAGATGCCGTTATCGAGCTGCCGGACGGAGAATGGTGTGCCTTCGAGATAAAGCTCGGAGCGAAGAAAATCGACGAGGGGGCGGCCTCGCTTCTGAGAGTTTCCGCAGATATCTCAAAGAGCGGAGGAAAGCCGCCGAAGGTTCTGTGTGTCATCTGCGGCCTCTCGAATGCCGCGTACATACGTCCCGACGGCGTATTCGTAGTTCCGCTCACGGCTCTGAAGAACTGAGACCAGGTATGGAAGGCCGATTTCCTTTGGGGGTTTCCAGGACTTTGTCTTGCTGAAAAAAAGATGAGATGGAATGGTCTTCATCTTCTTGGAACTTCAGTTCTTTTGTGGTTACATCTTAAATCGTTCTGAAAGTTGACAACGCAAGGATTATGTATTACTTTGTCCATATAGGAGACTACAATGTGTACAATTTCATGCAAGATTGATAATGATGTTAAGCATGATGCAGAAGTGATACTGGAATCTCTTGGACTGACTGTATCTGCGGCAATTAATATGTTCATGCGCGCAATAATTAGAGAAGAGGGACTTCCGATAAGCACAAAGCTCAAGAGTAAGGATCAGCTTATTCTTGAGAGAGTTAAGGAAGCAGAAGATGAAAAGAACCTCAGCCCTGTTTTTTCAAGTATGGAAGAAGCGCAGGAATGGCTGAATGCTTAAACTCCGAATTTCGAATAGTTTTAAAAAAGATTACAAACTACTGAAAAAAAGAGGTTTTGATCTGACTCTACTGGATGTGGTTGTAGACAGACTATTAAGGGGAGAGATATTGGAACCCGCATACAAGGACCATATTCTCAAAGGAAGATATAAGGGACTTCACGAGTGTCATATACTTCCTGATTGGCTTCTTGTCTACAGAATAGTGAATGCCGAACTGATTCTGGAGTTATGTTATACAGGAACACATTCTGATTTATTCTAAACATTTTGATGATTTCGCAATGGAGTCATTCTGATGGATTTAAACTACAATCGTCTTCCATCATTTGCATCGTCTTTCAACATAATAGATGCACTTATTCGCCATGGAGATGCTTCATTTCAAGTTTGTCGAGGAGAGAAACCTGGGGAAGAGAGTGGAATACGGCATTCTCGACTGCACTTCTCACACAATCGGTACTACGTTTGAGAATTAAGGATGCCGAAACGGCGTCCGTGCAGATTCTTTCATCCCGGGTACACTTTCTGAGGAAGACATATGTATGCTCCGGAAGATTCAGATCCAGCATGTCGGTGTTGTGTGTCGTGAATATCAGCTGATTGTCTCTGTCTGGTCCGCACACAATGAGGGAGAAAATTCGTTTTTCGATATCGCTGTGGATGTATGAGAAGTGTTCGTCCGAGTAGTAGAAGCTTCCTTCGTGCGAAATGATCGATGCAGGGAAGAACGCTGTGTCCACGCCTTCCCTTGTGCCGCTGGAGAGCATATCCCCGTTCAGCAGTTTTTCCGTCCTGGATGATGCTCTCTGCCGTCACGACGCAATATGAAGCTGTCTCTGAGTTCGTTGGCTTCAGTTATGTCCGAGAGTGTCGTGTCAAGGGTTTGCATTACAGCCGAAAGAGTTTTCCTGCGGATAGTCCTGTCAATGTTTCTGAATGAGACGGAGTCTTCAATTTCCGGATAAGAGAAACGTGAGGAGAATGTGCCGACGGTAGATTGAAGCCGGGCAGAATCTATCGTCTTATCCTTCAGTCTCGAGATGCATTTCTCAGAGCAATCCATTACATCGATTAAACCGTAACTTTTGAAATTTAGGGACATTAACTTCGCATATTGGTAATGTGTTATTT
>CAVILL010000030.1:0-24063 GCA_963643635.1 Sphaerochaetaceae bacterium
TTGTTTCTTTCATTTCCTGTGAAAAAGAGGACAGTGACAAGCTGCAGGAGAAACTCAAGGAGGAGAAACAAACTCCTGTAGAGACAACCGTCAATATACCGCTTCCGGTATTCGGCGACAGCTCCGCAGAACGCGGACTAAAGACAATGCCCGTCGAATATTTCGAAGGTGACATCTGGCTTGCCTGCTCGACAATGACACTCATGCCGACCATGACGAATCTCGAAGCCGTGGAAATCAACATCTCGGGAACAAGCCTCAGAAACGTGAAGACGTCATTCACGGCATTCGGCTTCGACGTAGAACTCGTAGCGGACTCATCTCACATCAACAGGGACGGGGTCTATCTGCAGTACAAGATCCTCTATGAAGGAAGCAATGTCGGATTCTGTGACTACTACTATAACATCGAGAAGAAGACCTTCTCCTACAGACAATCCGTCTGCTGTACATTCGAAGCATTCCCAGATAATGAAATTCTGAACATAGAGTACATCGACATCCCTATTGAGAATCCACTCGAACCGGTATTCAAGGTCGGACAGCTGACAGAGGAAGGCGTGCTTGATGACGATGCGTTGATTGACAACATGTGGTTCAACACACAAACTCCCAGTGTTAGCCAACTCCTGTACAGAAGGGCCTTCATCACTCTGAGCGAAATCAAGGGCGATGACGGTCTCTATACGATGTATGCCTTCAAGCAACCGGACAATTCATTCGAGATGGGGCCGACGGATTACAGCGGAGAACTGGAAGTTTTCAAGACAGTCCTTGCGAAGTACCTCGATAATAACGAGACTTTCATCATCGATACGGATGCAGAGAGAACCAGAGCCGACTTCGAATTCATGAAGGAGGTCTATCCCTTCGTCTACAAGAAAGGCCAGTCGATTGCCGACCATCATTCCACAGTCAAGGGATACACAAGCTATGATGACTTCGTTGCCGACTCATTTAGAGAACAGACAGACGTCATCGAAACCGGAGTCAGGAGAAGCACCAATGATGTTCCTCGTGCCGTAGTCTATACCTATAACGGAAAGAACTCCACAGGAGCTTCCGTCGCAAGATGCCGCAGAGACAGAATCGGAATGGAATCCACAATCCAGGGTTCTGCATTCTCCAACCTGAACAATGAAGGAGCCTACTCCGATAACCTGTACAATCTTCTCGGCTTCAGGGACTACTTCGGCAAATATGATTCGAGTGGAAATACGGTGAAAGTATCCGACTTCACAGCTGCAAAGCTGCTCAAGGCCTGCGGCATCGATAACGAAGACTACATCAGGGCATTCATCGAGTACCAGAACAGATATGATTACTCGCACTCAGTTCCCGATGAACGTATAACAATCGCCACCGGAAAATGATACAGGGGAGGGAAAAGACAACTTTTTCTTCCCCTCCTCTCCGATTGCGTTACAATACTCCTGTAACGGGGGTATACAGTAAATGGTCAACTATACGGCTATAGCAAAGGGAGAGAAGGCGAGAGACTGTCTCGAGGAGGCACTGAGTGCTCTGGGCTCGGCATCCTCGTGGGGAATCTTCGATATCCTCGGCGGCGGTACGCTCACGACATTCATCAAGCACAGCAGAATCGAGAAGGCAAAGGATCTCATATACCAGAGCAGGCAGTATCTCTGGGAGTTCAGGGAGGAACTGCGGGATATGCCGTACATCAACGTCGACGTCGGCACCTTCCTTACCTTCGCGGACTTCTTCTGGGACGGGCTTTTATCCGACATACTCGTGCAGTCAAGGATAAACGAGGCAAAGCGTCAGGTGAGCGATGCGATAAACCGGATAGACCTCGTCCTCTCGAGGCTGCGTCTCGTCTAGAGAATAAACGTCGCCCTCCCCGCAATATTACATGACTCGAAGTAGTCGTTCTCGAGGGGAATCCATTTCGATATGAACATATCGAGCTTCTCCGGGGAACGAAGAGAAAGACGCCTTATCTGCTCATCCGGGTCTATTGAAAGAAGAAACGAAATATCCCAGTAGACGGGAAAGTGCGGATTGAGGGCGTAGCTTCCCTCGATGACGACAAGGCCGTCCGACGGAATATGTACTTCACCCTCGTATGTAAACGTTCTGCAGCTGAAACGGCGGTACGAAAAGGCCTTTCCGGCCTTGAGAGGAGTAATAACCTCCTCCATGAATCTCTCGTAGTGCACATTACCGCCCTTTTCGGCAAAACGCGCGGGAGTGCGCAGCTCCGGCGGAAGGAAGAAGTCATCCATGCTTATGACGGAGAACTCCAGCCTTTTCCGGAGATCCGAAACAAGCGTGGTCTTTCCGGAGGCACACGGACCATCGACGGCAATAACGCGGGGAGAGAGCTCTCTCACTGCATTCAGAACAAATTCAACCCTGTCTTCTCTCTTATCTATCATAACAATCCGCTATACACTAACAAAAATCGGCGCTCTGTGGAATTAACGTTCAACTTCACTATAGAAAAAAGAGTAATAAGGAAATAAACTGATACCACTATGAAAAACGAGAACGCATTACCGAAGCTTGGTCTTCACAAGTTCATCACCATCATTCTTCTTCCACTCACGATTGCAGTGAGTATATACATCGCCACAGGAAACGTCTTCTCAATCGGAAGAGTCGAACTCACTTCCCTCACGGGCTACATTGACGCACTCATCCTCATGCTTCCCTTCGTGACGGCGATTCTCTTCACCGTCTCCCTCGTGGGACTACTGGGACTGACGCACTTCGGACGCCGCTCGATTCTCTTCTCGACCACCTTCCTTACGATAATGCTCATCCTGATAATATTCGGCAAACTTCTTGCAGGCCGTGTCTACTACGCCCTCATCTTCACTGCCGTAGCCTTCGTCTACATGCTGATCTACGCCTATTACAGAAGAAGAGACTACTACTTCGTGAAGGACGGTCAGTCCCTCGGAGACGCAAAGACACTCCAGAAGAGCACCGAAACAAAACCAGATGTTCCCCCGATGAAGGAAGAGGCTCCGGCAGCAGAAGAGAAGGCTCCACAAGAGGAACACCACTGCTGTCACCATAACGAAAGCGAAGGTGAACATCACTGCTGTCACCACGGTGAAGGCGAAGAGCATCACTGCTGTCACCATAACGAAAACGAAGGTGAACATCACTGCTGCCACCACGGTGAAGGCGAAGAGCATCACTGCTGCCATGAGGAGGAGAAGGAAGAAGCTTCCGGCTGCTGTCCCTGCGGCGGTGAAAATGCAGAAGAAAAGAATGAGGATATCAGCCTCAGCTTCTCGGACACAGTCGAATCATATAATGCGGATGACATACAGAAGAAGGCGAAGTTCATCTACGCCGAAGACAGAAAGAACAGGAATGACGTGGTCCTTCTCTCCTCGTCCCTCACTGTTCTGAAGGACAGAACGATAATCGAACTCGAAGTCGAGAACAGAGGCGAAAAGGAATACACAGCATCAGAGTGGACCTTCATGAAGGATATCCACTACACGGTCAGCAAGACGATTGCTCCGGGCAAGTCCATTCTCACGCTCTCGGTCGACAAGCCCGTCGACAGGATGTCGGTGGAACTCAACGGCGTGAACTGAAGCTTCTCTTTTCATCAGTCCGGGACACGGGAGACCGTGTCCTTTTTCATAGTATTGCGCTCGGGTCGACGTCTATCTCGAGATGCACTCCCGCGGGAATGCGGAAGGAAGCTGTCAGCTCCCTCGTAAAAGCCAGGAGCTGCGATATGCTCACGCTCCTCAGAAGCACATGATAGCGCCACTGCTTCGCCTGCTTCTCGATGAGGCACGGGGATGCGGAGAATATCTCGATGTCGTCCCGGCCGTCTGCAAGAGCTACTGCACCCTTCTCGAGGTCGTCCGCGCTCTCCCTCGCTCTGTCTTCGTTGAGACTTCTGAGAGTGAGGTTCACAAGCCTCGTGTACGGCGGGAATCCCGTCTCCCGTCTCTCCTCGAGCTCCCTGTCGTAGAAATCCTCGACTCTGTTCGCCGCAACGAGAGCGACGGCGGGAGCTGAAGGCTGCCGCGTCTGGATTATGACAAGGCCGTCGTCGCTGTAGCGTCCCGCTCTTCCCGCCACCTGATAAAGAAGGTCGAATGTCCTCTCTCCCGCACGGAAATCGGGAAGGGAGAGGGAGCTGTCGGCATTGATGACTCCCACGAGGGATACGAGGGGAAAATTAAGCCCCTTCGCTATCATCTGGGTTCCGAGAAGTATGTCTATCCTTCCTTCCCTGAACTCTGAGAGAATCTCCGCCGTATGGTCCTTGTCGCCCTTCACGCTGTCGGTATCGAGTCGTTCGATGCGGCTCGAGGGAAAAAGCTGTCTCACTTCCTCCTCTGCGCTCTCGGTTCCGAAGCCGGAGGGAATGAGCTCGCGGCTTCTGCACACGGGACACGTCTTCATGAGCGGCGTCGAGTAGCCGCAGGTATGGCAGACGAGCTTTCTCTCCGATTTATGGTAGGTCATCGATACCGAGCAGTTGGGACACTGGATGACAGAGCCGCAGCTCCGGCACGAGTAGCCGTAGGAGTAGCCGCGCCTGTTGAGAAAGAGGATGACGCCTCTCTTTCTGTCAAGCGTGGCCCTTATCTCGCTCTCGAGCTCGAAAGATATGTTCCTCGTCTCTCCCGTCATGTCGAGAATGCGGACTCTGGGAAATCTTCCTTCCCCTATCCTGTTTCTCATGATGATGGTCGAAAGACGTGATGTCCTCATAAGCTTCCAGGCCTCGAGAGAGGGGGTTGCAGAGCCCATTATGAGCTCTGCGGAGCTCTTCTGTGCTCTGTACTGGGCAACCTGCCTCGCATGATAGCGCGGAGCGGAACCGGACTTGTACGCTCCCTCGTGCTCCTCGTCGATTATGATGAGACCGAGATTTTTAAACGGTGCGAAGACACTGCTCCTCGCGCCGATGACAATGTCGACTTCCCCGGAAAGGATCTTCATCCACTCCTTGAGCCTCTGCGACGGCGTGAGGGCCGAGTGGAGGATTGCGACGCGCCCGGAGAAGCGGGCATAGACCTCCGAGGAGATCTGATGAGTGAGGGTTATCTCGGGTACGAGGTATAATACCTGCTTTCCGCTCTCTATGATGTCTTCGGCGCGCCTCAGGTAGACTTCACTCTTACCCGAGCCCGTAATGCCGAATATGTAGTACATTTTCTGCTTTCCGCTTCTGAGTACCGAGAGCGCATGTTCCTGGTCCGGGGACAGATTCTCAACCCTTCTGAAGGAGGAAACCGTGGAGAAGGGAGCATATTCGCTTTCCCGTCTGCCGGAGGGAATCATCTGCGAGAGGTTGACCCCCGAGGGGGAGATGTACATCTCGCTCATCCAGCGGGCGATGTCGACAAGGTCCTGATTGAAGACCGGGGTCTTATCAATAATACGGCGTATCGGCCTGATTTCGTAGCCTTCGTCCGGAACACAGTCCATCTCCCCTATTACAAAGCCCGTCTTCTCGCTGCGGCCGAAGGGAACGGCGACTCTCTTACCGAAGAGCTCCTCTTTCTCCTTATCCTCCGGAACGGAGTATGTGAAGCTCTTCTCGAAGGGGACGTTGAGTATGACTTCAACCCACTTCACGATCTGTTTTCTCCCGTCGCGGTTTCACTCATCATGTACTTGAGATCCTCCCAGATTCTTCCTCTGAGGCTTCTGTCACGCACGAGGGAAAGAGGAGTATATGTGACGAATGTCCTTATTCCGTTGATTCTGTAGCTGTGATTTCTCAGGGCATCAAGAGGAAGATTACGTCTCAGCATGTACTGAGCGGTTTCTTCTCCGAGGAGCACTATCGCCTTTGGCGAGAGGCTCTTCATCTCCTCTCTCAGGTAATCCCTGCAGCTGTCTGCAGTCTCCTTCCTGAACGGTACGGGGCAGCGTATGAGGGATGTTATTGACACATTCCTCATCTCCCTTCCCATGGCCTTCACCCACTTCGTGTAGTAGGAATAGGAATCGGGGGAGAGCATGGTGTCACCTTCGGGAGACGGAAGAACGAAGAGAAAGTCCGGATTCGGATTCAGAGTCGGCTCCGCGTAGATACGGCGCGAGAAGCAGGCATCGCACCTGTGGCACGAAGCTATGTCCTCATCAGATGATGATACCGTCTCCGCCTTCTTCCCGGAAGTCGTGACGGTGTAGTCGTATTCGGGATGCTCCTCCCTCAGGCTGTCGCCGCCGAGAAGGGCCTCAGCCCCGTCGAGAAGAGTGAAAAAATATTCCTCAGTCAGATTCTCTTCCATTGTTCTCCTCCTCTTCGAACCAGCGGTATTCATCTTCATCATAGCTTATTCTTGCCAGATACAGTCCCTCTGAAGGATATGTTCTGAGTGCATTCATACGGTTTTTCGAATCAAGACGGACTCTGAACTCCTCCTTCGTCTCCCCCCTGAGTGCACAGTCGACCATCGTTCCGACCATACTTCTCACCTGATGGTAGAGAAAGGCGTTTCCCGTCACCCTGTACTTCAGAAACGGCTTTCCCCAGCCGTCTTTCTCTTCCGTCCACTCCGATTCATATATGTCCCTCCACTTGGACTGACACATATCCCGGGCAGAGCAGAAGGTAGTGAAATCGTGGGTTCCCCGGATGAGGGAGGCGTATTCATTGAGGAGGGTAATGTCGGGAATTTTCCTCAGGGCCGTGTATCGTCCGTCGTCGAAGGGCAGCATGTCCCTCCAGTCCTTGATGAAGTACCAGTATTCCCTCGCCATTGCAGTGAAGCGGGAATGGAAGATTCCCTCCGGCTCGTCGGAGGAGAGTATTCGGATTGATGAAGGAAGACTGGAGTTGAGAATCAGGGCGAACTTCTCCGCAGGAATTCTGCGTGCAGTGTCGAAATGCGCAACCTGTCCCAGGGCATGGACCCCAGCATCGGTACGACCCGAGCCGAAGACCTCGGTTTCCTCACCGAGAATTCCGGAAAGAGTCTTCGAAATTACCTCCTGGACCGAGAGTGCGTCATCCTGCTCCTGCCATCCGTGATAGGCAGTGCCGTCATAGCTGAGAGTAAGTCTTATCCTTCTCTTTCCTTCCGGCATTACAACTTCGGGCCGGTTCCAGTCCTTTCTACTCATCTTCAATCAGAACAAAGGCGACAGAGTAGTCGCCGTCGTGGGAGAGAGAAATCTGAACATTATTTTTCCTCTCACCCCTTATGAGGAGATAGGGTTTCCCGTTCTCCTCGTTTCTCACTTCGATATCTTCCGGCTGTATTCCGTCAAAGCCCGTACCGAGAGCCTTCACATAGGCTTCCTTCGCGGCAAAGCGCGACGACCAGTACTCTCCCTTCTTCGCTCTCTTCTCCGCTTCGCTTCTTTCGTATGGAGTGAAGAGCATTTCCTTCAGATGTTCAGACAGCTTCTCGAAACGCGGGGTATATGCGATGTCCGTGCCGATACGCGTCATTGAGCCTCTTTCTCTTTGAAGAGGATCCTGACTGTCAGAGGAGACGATGAGACGCTGAGTGCGTTGTCGGAGAAGATATCTCTGTCGTATTCGAGAGATACGGACCTTCTGGCTATTCCCTCCCCCGCCACATCCGAGAAATCGACGGATGCGGTGATGAGAGACGGATCGACAAGATATATTATGCTGTCGTCTCCCGTGATGACGACGTCAATGGATTCGGGAACGAGGGAAGCAGCCTCGTAGGGACTGTCTTCTGCGAAGGTGACGGTAAGCGGGATCGTCACGGTTCTGTCCGTCGCATTGAGGAACCTGATGGATATCACAATCGTGATGGCGCAGATGAAGGAGATGACCTTCACGACCCAGTTGCCGAAGATGACAGAGGTGAACTTATTCTGAGACTGCACTGTTTTCATCCTCCCTGTTGTCGATCTTTATATCCTGCGGCATGACGTCCTTGCCCGAGAGGAGCATGAGGAGCGTCTCCTTGACGACCTCGACATCGAGGTTGTAGTAGATTGTCCCGTTGTATGCGAGGGAGATTGCACCAGTCTCCTCACTGACGATGATGATGACGGCATCAGATTCCTCGCTCAGTCCCAGGCCCGCACGGTGACGCGTACCGAAGGTATCCTTGATGGATGTCTGCTTCGAAAGAGGAAGGTAGCATGCGGCGTAGGTGAGCTTACCGCCCTGGATGACACAGGCTCCGTCATGAAGCGGGGTATCGTGATCGAAGATTGTCAGGATGAGGTTTGCCGAGAGGTCTGCATTGACCTTCGTTCCCGTCTCGTAGATGTTCTTGAGGTCCGTATGACGCGGGAAGATTATGAGAGCTCCCCTCTTCTTGCTCACAAGAGTCGTGCAGGCATTGAGTACACTGTCGATCTGCGACGCGGAAGTCTGCGAGGAACGGAAGATGGAGCGCCTGGCCGTTCCGGTGAACGCACGTCGGAGCTCGGGGGTGTAGAACACGACGAGAACCATGATGATGGGAACGAAGAGCGACTTCATGATCGTCTCTATTACGGTGAGCCTGAGTATGTAGGCAAAACCGTAGAGGATTATGAGAGTGACAAGAATCGACCCCAGTTCCCTGGCCCTGGTTTCGCTGACGGCCATGTAGAACCTGTAGATTATGTATGTCAAAATAACCGTTTCCAATGCAAGTCTCAGATAATCGATACCGCTGAGACTGTTGAAAAGATCAATCATCCTTCTCTATTCCTCTTCGCTCTGCACCCAGTCGAGGGTGCGGCTTACCGCCTTCTTCCAGAATCCTACCTTTTTTTGCCTCTCCTTGTCATCCATTGTAGGTGTCCATCTCGTCTGTTCCTTCCAGTAGGTGCGGAGGGATTCCATGTCCTTCCATACCCCTGCGGTGAGGCCGGCGGCGTATGCCGCTCCGAGTGCCGTCGTCTCCGCAATGACGGGGCGGATGACGGGCTTTGCCAGAATGTCGCTCTGGAATGCCATCAGAGGCCAGGAGTTCGTCATTCCTCCGTCGACCTTCAGGGAAGATATCTCGACGCCGCTGTCCTTCTCCATTGCGGCGAAGATGTCGTAGGCCTGGAAGGCGGTTGCCTCAAGCACCGCGCGGCAGATGTGCTCGCGTGAAGCGTACCCGGTGAGGCCGGCGATGACGCCGCGGGCGTCGCTGCGCCAGTATGGGGCGAAGAGACCGGCGAATGCGGGAACGATGTAGACGCCTCCGCAGTCACGGACCGACATGGCAAGCTCGTCCAGCTCCTTTGCGCTCGACACCATCTTGAGACTGTCCCTCACCCACTGCACGAGAGAACCCGCAACTGCAACGGAGCCTTCGAGTGCATAGACGGGCTTCTGTCCCTCGAGTCTGTAGCCGACAGTCGTCAGAAGTCCGCTTCCGGAGTAGCATATCTCCTCGCCGACGTTCGCAAGCATGAAGCATCCCGTACCGTATGTGCACTTGCTCGAGCCCTTGTCGAAACATGCCTGGCCGAAGAGTGCAGCCATCTGGTCCCCCAGAATTCCGCAGACCGGAACAGAGGCCTTGAACGGGCCGTCGGGGTCGGTATAGCCGTAGATTACGCCCGAAGAGGATACTATTTCCGGCAGGCACTCCTTCTTTACTCCGAAGAGGGAAAGCATCTCGTCATCCCACTTGAGGGAAGCGATGTTCATGAGCATGTAGCGCGACGCATTCGTGACATCGGTCACGAGCGCCTTTCCTCCGGTGAGGCGGTATGCCATGTAGGTATCGATTGTTCCGAAGACGAGGCGTCCCGTCTCGGCGTTCTTCTTCACAGCCGGAACGTTGTCCAGGAGCCAGCGGATCTTCGAAGCGGAGAAGTAGGGGGAATAAAGAAGACCGGTCTTCTGTCTGATGTACTCCTCGCTCGTCTCCTTCCTCAGCGTATTGTCGATGAACTCGGCACCTCTGAGGTCCTGCCAGACGATTGCGTTGTGGTAGCTCTTTCCCGTCTCGCGGTCGAATGCCACGACAGTCTCTCTCTGGTTCGTGATTCCGACAGCCGCGATGTCCTCACCCTGGAGCCCCGCCTTCTCGAGTGCGGAGGAGATTACAAGACATGTGTTCTTCCATATCTCCTCGACGTTGTGTTCGACCCAGCCCGGACGCGGGAAGATCTGTCTGTGTTCAAGCTGACTTGTGGAGACGATGTTGTTCTTCTCGTCGAATATGATGAATCTTGTACTTGTCGTACCCTGGTCAAGAGCGCCTACGTATTTCATGGTTTCCTCCGTTTTCAGTTATTGTACACCGGATTTTCAGCCTCTGGTGGAAAAAGGCAGCCTCCGCGTCCTGAATTTCAGCCGGCTTTTCTTCACAGCTCCCGAAGAGGAGAGAACAGATACGGCACTCTCGCCGTCCATAAGTTCCAGGCACCTCTTCCTTGCCCTCTCGAGATCGTCGACTGTCGTCTCGAGAAGAGCCGAGCGCAGAGCCGCACGGATCTCGTCGGTTATGCCGTATAGATAACGCCTCAGGTCCGTTATCCCCCTGCTCTGGGGGCCAGTGGGTCTCACTTCCTTACTCAGCACCCTCAGCTTTCCGTCCTCGAGCTTATCGGGAGTGAAGACTTCGCTCTCAACCGAGAGACGGAAGTCCGAGACGGACTCGTCGAGTCTGGGATCCCGGTATGTGTAGAAGTAGCATATGTCCTCGCTTATATCGAGCGAAGCGCCGCTTCCGTATGCCCCGCCCTTCTCTCTCTCGTTCGCCCAGAGCGACGAGCGCGATATTATCGAAAGGAACATCCTCAGTGCTCCCGTGTCCCTGTCTCCCGGAAGCGGGGACGGGAATGCGAGGGAGACATATGACACGGGAGAGGAGAACGTGAATGCGGTATTCCCGGCCTTTCCCGGATTACGTACGACATCTTCTCCCTTCTTTCCGGAAGGAAGAGAAGATACGAAAGCCCCGGAGAGGGAGGAAAGCTTCTCCTCCTTTCCCTCTTCCGTTACAAGGTGGAATGTCACCCTTTCCTTCACGAAGAGCTTTTTTGCTGTCTTTCCGAGCTTCTCTCCGAGACTGGAGATGTCACCCTTGAGGAATTCGACGACTCTGAACCAGAACGAGAGCCCCTGCGTCTTCTCTGCCGAATACAGAGCTCCAGAGTAGTACTGCGACGCTGCCGAGAGCGCGAAGAGATGGGCCTGTCTGACAAACGATGACTCATAATCACTCTGTATGTCCCTGAGTACCGCCGTCACTCTTTCGGGAGAGGAGAAATCCCCCTCTCTGAGGAGTCTCCTTACAAGGTCCAGACTTTCACAGTAGTGCTCCTCCAGGCTCTTGAAGCGTACGAAGACAGAATCCCTCTCCCGGCCGGAGCACGTCGTTCCCGTCTCGAGGAGTGAGGAGAATGCTCCGGTTGAGGACCTGAGGAGTGTCAGAAACTCCGAGTAGTCGAGATTTCCGACATTCGTCATTGTGAGCATGCGTGTAAGAACCGAGGCATATTCGAGTTCCTCGTCCGTGAAGTCCGAGCAGTCGAAGGCGATATCGGCATAGACGATGCCTGCCGTGTAAGCCGGAGAGACACGTATCCCGTCGATTTCCCTGTGCTCTATCGTCCTCAGATACGATGGAATGTCCCCGAGCGTCAGACGGGGAAGAGTCGCGAGAGCCTCCGGAGAATCCTCGCTGTCCTCGAAGGAAAGGTATCTACGCTCCTCTTCCTCGTTGAAAAGAGGAGAATATTCCCGGAATTTCCTCTCTATTATCCTTTCGTTCTCCGCTCTGTTGTTCTCGTCCATGACTACGACGGAAAGAAGCCTGTGGGGGTTCTCGAGGAGATTGTGCCTTATGAAGTTCTCGAGATAGTCATCCTCCTCACGGAGCTTCTGTCTTATATAGTCTATCTCCTTCGTCGGAGAAAGCATGTCGGAGGGATTTCTGCCGTACGCCCATCCCCTGTCGATGCGGTTGAAGAACATGCGGTAGCCCTTGGGGGTGCTTTCCTTGATTTCCCTGAGGGTGAATTCCATACGCCTCAGAGTCGCTTCAACGAGTTTTCCGTCGATTCCCTCATCACATATTCTCCCGAGGGCCTCGAGAATGACCTTCCCGGCCCTGTCTGCATCCTTCTCGTCTGCTCCGGCAAAGCCCGTGGAGAAAGTAAGGACGGAAAACGAATCGTTCATACCGCCTTCGGAGGATATGTCCCTTCCGACTCCGGAGTCGATTATCGCACGGTAGAGGGGACATCCGGGGTTTCCGAGAAGAACACCCACGATGAGTGACCAGATAGTACCCGAGAAGGGATCAGAGGCGTCTCCGAGAAGCCAGGAGAGCGTAATCGAAGCTCCCTCCTCGCCGTCCTCGGCGTCGCTCGTAGCCCTCACTCTTTTCTCTTCAGTCCACCTCTCCGGCTCCTCTGGCCTGGGAGCCCTCTCTCCCGCTTCGCGCGAAGAGAGATATTCCCTCTCGAGGAATTCGAGCTTCTCGAGTATGTCGAGGCTGCCGTACAGAAAGAGCGTCATGTTCGCGGGGACGTAGTACTTCCTGCAGGTTTCCAGAAACTTTTCGTAACTCAGGTCCGGAATCGATACCGGGTCCCCTCCCGATTCGTAGGTATATGGTGAACCCTCGGGGAAAAGGTATCTGTTGGCGGTGTTGAAGACGACACTCGAATGGTTCGAGACATCGCCCTTCATCTCGGAGAAGACGACTCCCTCGAAGCCTTCGCGGGAGAGTCTTATGCCCTCCTGCATGAAGGATTCCTTTCTCAGGAGAGGATTGAAGACCGCATCCGTGTAGACGGAGAAGATGTTGTCGAAATCCTTCTTCACGGGACTTGCCGCCGGATAGTACGTCCTGTCGGGGCCCGTCATGGCATTGAGGAAGGTATTCACGCTGTTGCGGTCCATGCCCATGAAGGGGTCCCGCACAGGGTACTTCTTCGATCCGGTGAGCACGGTGTGCTCGAGTATGTGGAAGACTCCCGTGTTGTCACGGGGAGGTGTGAATACGTTGTATGAGAAGAAGCATTCCTCGTCGTCAGCCTGGAAGAAGTAGACTTCGAAGCCCGTTCTTTCGTGACGGAAGAGGTAGCCCGTACCGTTGTAGTCGGGACAATGCGTAATGTCGACGAGTTTGAATGATGAGTAGCTTTTACCTGCTGTCAGAGAAGGATCCATTGCTCCATTATAGCAACTCTTCTCCTCCGAAACAAAATATATTATCCTTTGTTCCATGCTTTACACAGGTCCTCATGTATCTATTTCAGGTTCGATCGCCCTCGCAGTGGAGAGAGCACACTCCCTCGGCGCCACGGGATTCGCAATATTCTCGAAGAACCAGAGAATGTGGAAGAGTCCCGCCCTCAAGGACGAAGAGATAAACGATTTCAGAAACAACATGAAAAAGTACGGCTATGCACCTTCGGCCGTTCTTCCCCATGCGGGTTACCTCATCAATCCGGCAACTCCGGACGGGGAACTCGGGAAGAAGAGCAGAGAGCTCTTCATGCTCGAGATGGACAGGCTCTCGAAGCTGGGACTTGAGGTCATCAACATCCATCCCGGCGCCTATAAGGAGGGAGAGAGAAAGGACGGAATCATCCGCAGCGCAAAAATGATCGATTCCGTTCTCGAGGCATTCCCCGGAATGCGCATCGCCGTCGAGAACACGGCGGGAGCGGGTACGATAATCGGCTCGAAGTTCGAGGAACTCGAGGAGATTCTCGACAACATAAAAAACCGCGACAGAGCCGGCTTCACCCTCGACACTGCACACCTCTACGGGGCGGGCTACGATGTGAAGAACGACATAGACGGAATACTCGATTCCTTCTTTGCCCGTTTCGGAAGCGGAAAACTCTACGGCATGCACCTCAACGACAGCAGAGTACCGCTTTCCTCGAACAGGGACAGACACGACAACCTCGGGAAAGGTCTCATCGGAATGGAACCCTTCAGGGAGATTGTGAAGAGAAAGGAAGTACAGAACATACCGCTCATTCTCGAGACACCCGACGAAACGCTCTGGGAAAGCGAGATAAGGGAGCTTCTGAATGTTCAATGACACTGTCACCTGCCGCGTCCTCGGACACCGGGGAGAGCCGGTAAAGGAAATAGAGAATACTGTTCCGTCGTTTCTGAGAGCGGTTCAGGACGGAGCGGACGGAGTTGAACTCGATGTAAGGGTCACGACGGACCACAATCTCGTCGTATCACACGACAACAACCTCAGGCGTGTATACGGAGTGGACATAAAGGTCGAGTCATCGACTCTTCCCGCTCTCCGTGCCGTCGCACCGCAGATTGCAACTCTCGACGAGGTCTTCGATGCCCTCGGCGCCGTCTACTACGACATAGAGATAAAGGCCGACCAGAGCATCGACTACAAGAGAGAGGTGGTGACACTCTTATACGACAAACTCATGAAGAGACCTCAGCTCTGTAAGAAAATCATGGTGTCTTCATTCAATCCACTTGCAATGAGACAGTTCGGACGCCTCAGTCACAACGCCTTCGAGATGGCAGTGATTTACGACGGACCTCCGACGAGCCTGCCCTCGTTTCTGAGACACGGGGAAGGAAGATTCTTCTTCCACTGCACATACCTCAAGCCCAAGTGGGACATAGCGACAAGAGAGAAGGAACACAAACGGAAGTATGATGTCTGTCCCTGGACTGTCGACAGCGAGGATGCACTGGAGGAGATGGTGAAACTCGATCCTCCCTTCATCATCACGAACGACACGGAGAAGATTGTCAGAATTCTCCGAGAACGTAGGAAAGCGTAAGCCTTATCTGGTTCTCGAGGGCCCCCTCCTCATCGGGGGTGTCACCTTCGTTGACGGTGACGTACTGCATCGTCTTGTATTCCACGCTCGTTCCCTTCGTATTGTCGATTCTCACGACATTCCCCTCGGTTCTGCAGTACCAGAGGTCGAGGGTATGCACCATGTCGACGATTCCTATTCTCACCATGTAGATCACCGCGGTCTCACTGTACCCGGTTCTGAGGTATTCGAGAGCCTCCTCCTCGTCCTCACCTTCCGCTTCGATTACCCTTATCGGGGAAAGAGAAAGAGACGTACACATCCCGCTGATGATCTCTCTGGCCTCCGTTATGTCCTTCTCGGTTCCGTCATAGCCGTAGAGAAGAAGCGCGACTGCAGCGTCGACAATGCCGCTCTCATTTCCGGCATCGGAGTAATCGACAGTACAGGACACTTCCTCGACAAGCTCCTTCATGCGACTGAGAAGCTCTTCACCCGCAGCTTTATCGATAGAGGCGATGACATCCTCATCAAGAGCGATTCTGATAGTATAGGTGCCCTTTCTCAGTGCATAGGCATTCGTCTTGTTGACACTGACAATACCGCGGCTGTTCGACTGAGCCTTGTAGGGAAGCAGTATTATATTCTCCTCCGTGTCGAGGGAGGGATAGGTTATCTCGACGGAGGCATCCTCCACGGCGGAATGCAGGATTCCCTTGTTGCGCGTTATTCTGAAGCCGTCGTTCCAGCCTGTGGCCTTCGTCCTGCCGAGGAATGTGAACCCTATCTGGCTGATGTACTTCTCGATTCTCTCGACAAGAGCCGACGTCGAGTATTCCTCTATGTTCGTCTCGCCTTCGAGAGTTATCACAACAGCCTCCAGGAGGGCGTCGACAGCCTTTATATCCTGATTGTTCCTGTAGTACCCGAGGCTCTCCTCGACCTTCGCCGTCAGTCTCGATTCCCTTTCGAGACGCTTTGTGTAGTCCTCGCTTCTCGCCTCGTTCAGAAGCGACGTGTTCGATACTGTCAGTATATAGAAATGCCAGATTCCGTCGCTGTCCGCTGTGGAATACTCGGCAGAGGTGACAGTACTGAGAGTCCCTATGCTTCCCGTGGTGTAGAGCTCGTGGAAATACTCGTCCTCGTAGTTTATTCCTATCTCGTCGCCCATCTGCGAGAGAACGGAGAGGACGGCATTAGTCTTCGCTTCCTCCGGCGTGCTTCCCTCCCCGGCACCGACGAATACCGTGGAAAATGCGACGTACGGAGGCTCCGTCACCCAGGATGGAACATTGAGGGATGAGGAAATCGTCGAACAGGAGACAAGAAACAGGATGAAGACAGCGGAAAGAATGAGCTTTCTTTTCAAAGTCTGCCTCCGAGGGAAAGAGAAATGTAGTTCGTACCGTCGTAGTTCTTCAGCCCGCCCGATACGCTGAAGATACGTGAGAATGCATATGTCAGATCGAATGAGAATGAAGTCGAGAGCGCGGTCTTCCTTCCGTTGAGTGCGACACCGAGAGAAGCTTCTCCTCCGAGGGAAAGATTCTTCACGACCGGTATGTCGCTCCAGACCGAAGAGAGATGAAAATCACATCTGAGGCCGAGAAGAGCTCTCGCCGTCATGGTCTTTCCAGCCTTCACTGCAGAAACTTCGAGAAGAGGAATCACGGGATAGACGAGAGAGGAGTAATATGCGCTGATAAACGCCCCGGGCGACGAGAACGAAAGATCCGAGAAGGCACCGGCTTTCAGCGAGAAATCGGAAGCCCTTTCAATCTTCATTCCGGGGAGCGGAGACGAAAGATAGACGGGCGTGAATACGACTGCGTTGTCGTAGACGGACGAAACCCTCAGGAGTGCTTCCGTCTTTCCCGATTCTCCGATAACTCTGTAGTTCTGTCCTCTTTTCGCATTCAGGAGGGTAACGGACGAGAACGACGAGAAGTAGATATAGTCGAGCCTCTCCCCCTCCTCGAAGAGCGCGTCCTCGTAGTAGAAGAGAGACTCGAGTTCATCCTCGAGGTATTCTACCGGAACGGTTATGTCCACACTCTTTTCATTCCAGCCGAAAGTCGCATTGACGACACCGTCGCTCTCACTCACATCCGTTATGGTTATATCGAGAGAGTTTCTGTCCCCGACGGCCTTCTCTACGGCTTTTCCCAGCCGCTCCCCGAGCTCGGAAGATATGTCCTCCGGCAAAGTCAGGGTAGCTGACAAAGGCATGAAAAGGATCAGGAGAGAAACAATCAGGATTAATCTTTTCACTTGAGGTTATCTTTCACTCCAGTATTCTGCAATTCCGATGCAGAGGTTCATGCTGCGGTTCATGGCGTCGAGAGCGACCCACTCCGAGCGCGAATGGAGGTTGTGACCGCCCGTGAAGAGGTTCGGAGCGGCAACTTTTGTCTCTGCCAGTCTTGCTCCGTCCGTACCGCCGCGGATGAGTTCGTCATGGAGTTCGAGTCCGAGCCTTTCCGCTGCCGCATAGACTGCATCGGTAGACGACGGGTCGTTCTTGTTGACTTCCGCCATGTTGCGGTACGAAATCTTCGTCTCCACTTCGATATCCGCTCCGTAGACCTGTCCCACTGTCTTTGCAATGGTTTCCGTATTCGCGATTCTCGCCTCGAACTTCTCCCTGTCGAAGTCTCTGATGATGACCATGAGCTCCGCGTTCTCCGTACCTCCCTTGAAGCTGCACGGGCAGTAGTAGCCGTAACGTCCGTCCGTTGCCTCGGGGCTTTCGGAGTGGGGAAGCATGGAAACAATCTTCGTTCCGACCGTCACAGCGTTGACGAGTCTTCCCCTTGCATCTCCGAGGTGGATTGAAACTCCGTGAATCCTGATGGATACCGATGCCGCATTGAAGCACTCCGTCTCGAGCTGTCCCTCTGGACCGCCGTCGACTGTGTAGCAGCAGGTGCTCTTCAGCCTGTCGTAGGGGAAGCGGTCCATGCCGCGTCCGGTCTCCTCGTCGGGGGTGAAGTAGACTTCAATCGACGGTCTCTTCACCTCGGGGTGGGAGACTAAGTACTTCAGCATCTCCATGATGATTGCAACGCCCGCCTTGTCGTCGGAGCCGAGGAGTGTCGTACCGTCACTTGTGATGATCTCTCCGCCCTTGTAGAGAAGAAGGTCCCTGTCTGTAGTCTCGGGGTCAAGTACGACACCGTCGAGAACAATTCTGGAGCCGTCGTAGTTACTCCAGACTTTCGCCTTTACGCCGTTGCCCTCGCAGTCCGAGGCGGTGTCGACATGAGCCATGAAGCCGATTGTGCTCTTTCCGCTGTTGCCTTCGAGCTTTCCCATGACGACCTTCTCGTCACCGTAATAGGTCTCGAGTCCCATTTCCTCAAGTTCCTTCTTAAGAGCGAGGAGCAGTACTTCCTGTCCCGGTGTGGACGGGCGAACCGAGGGGTTGTATGAATCGGACATGGTGTCGTAGGTCGTGTACCTTATGAAACGGCTCTTCAGAGCCTCCCTGAAATCTTTCACTTTCTCTTCCTTTCCATGCGGACGGAAGGAGGGAAATCCCCACCCTGCCGCCGGGGAGGCACTCTTCACCCGTCAGACGTCCACTGGTGCCTTTGATTATACCCCGATAGCGGCAGTAGTGAGAATAAAAGAATCATGTTTTCCAGTTATAATTTTTGAGAATGCTCTTGGTGCTGTCGGTTATCTGATAGATTGCGAAGACACCGAGAATCAGAGCAGCTACAACCGGAGTGGTGCCCGCAGCCGTCTGCGTTGTAATGACACCCTGTGCGATGGCCCATGCGGCAACGGGCTCCTGTGTGACATTGTCCAGCCAGTCCTTGAATGCGTTCTCGTCATGCTGCAGGTCCTTGTCCGACCACTCGATTATCGTGATGATCGTACTTGCAAGAATTCCGGCCGCAACGGAAACCGCGGTAGCCGCCGAGACCTTGCCCCAGAACATGACCTTCGGGATGATGGCGTAGACTATGGCCGCCGTGAGAAGTACGACGGACTTCACGGTGAGACTTCTGAGATCCTTGTAGAACTGCTCCTTGTCAGAGGGGCTGATCGCGCGGGCGATTCTTTCACCCTCTGTGGCAAACTTCTCCTCGATTTCGGAAGCCTTCGCCCTCAGATCGGTCATCTGCTCCTCGTCAAGGAACTCGGATGCGGCGGAGAGTACGTCTTCTGTATCATCGGCATACTGCGTCTGGTAGAGGAAGTTCATGTATGCTTCGCCGTTCTCCTCATCTGCGAGGGCACGTGTTATCTCCTCACCCGTGAGGGTACCGTGGGAGGCAATCTCGGACGAGGTGTACTCACCTTCCTCGATGAGTACGCTTCTTACCTCCTCGTAGTACTCATCGATCATTCTCGCGCTCTCGCTCATAAGCACGCTTTTCTTCACTTTCTTTGAAGAGACAAGAGAGGGAGAGCAGGATGAAAAGAGCATCAGGAAAACCAATGCCCAGCCGATTACACTGTTGGTCAGAGTTGATTTCTTCATACGCGTTAACCTCCAAAAGAAACTCCTATATGAACACTGATACGTGATTCTCCGAACTGGGGAACTACCTTAAGCCTCTCCTCCTTCGTGTCCTCTCCGGCAAGAGTCGAGCGATAGGTGTACTTCACCCTGAAGTAGAACCAGGAGAACCTCTCCTCCCACCCGAGTGACCCCTCTGCCGAGAAGAAGACCTTCTCGTCGGGTGCGTAGAGTCCCCACATCCACCCGGCCTTCACGAGGCTCGCCTCGGCAAAGAAGCCCGCGCCCTCCCAGGGGTGGACGGAGACAAGGAGTCCCGTCTCTAGTACGGAAAGGTCATTGATTTTACTTTTTCCATACCGGACTGGGATTACAATTCTTATGTTTTCAATGTCTACGGCAGCCTCTGCGTCGACTCTGACCCCGTCACGGAAGAAGGAGTCGAAGGACCTGAGATCGCCCCCCAGAGAGAAGCCCAGGGCACTCAGCGAAAGAGAGAGAAAGAGGATAAAAAAAGTAGTCATGGATCTTTTCATGACTACAGTCTTTCACAAAAAAAACAGTAAAAGTGGCTAGAAAAGTGACACTTTCGCCCTTTTTTCACCATCCGATGGCGGTTTTGAACTCGTTCTCCCTGTTCTTCAGAGTCTTCGATGCTATCTTCGTTTTCGTTTCGTCCCCGGTGAGCGTGAGGATGATTCCGTCATGCTTGTCGTCGACCTTCTCAAGCGAATAGGACTCAAGCTGACTCGTCTGACACGACCATATCGGCTTCACGCCACCGAGGTAGCCCCTGCGTCTGTAGAAGACAAGTTCCGTCCCCGTCGCAACAAGTGCTCCCTGTATAAGCTCCGTTCCGTTCGAAGAGACGATTGCGCCCTTGACGAAGAAGAAGGATTCGTCGCCCCTTGTCTTTCCTATCATCTTCTCCGTGATGACCCAGTTGCATACGTACCAGATGACCGTCACGAGGATGATGAGGGGAATCATCCATATATGTACTTCGCCCTTGAATGCGGCGAAGTATGTAAAAACTCCGACAAAGCATACCAAAATGAACAGAATTGGGTCTTTTTTCATGATTTTCTCTCGCTGATCTTCATCATTCTAAGGAATTTTAAATTATTTTTCCGGAAATTTTGACAATTTCGGGCAGAAATTCGCCTTAAGAGATATAGAGCAAAAAAATTCGGAGGAACCCATGAAGAAATTATCACTCGTTTTAATCGTACTGCTCTCTCTTCTCGCACTCGTGTCGTGTGACACTCAGGAAGTAGAGAGCGCGACACTCAGGATCGAGATGAACTCCTCACGGCGCACTATAGGCCCCGAGGACAGCGAGAATCTCGACATCTACGGCTACAAGGTGATTGCGGTATCACCGGAGGGAAAGGAGTCCGAACCGTACTACACCTACTACTCCTACATCAACCTCGAGGGTCTGAGCCTCGGAACCTGGACAATAAAGGTCTACGGCTTCAACAGCGACAGAAAGGACCTCTCTTACGGACAGGGCGAGATTTCCCTGATTTCGGGAAAGAACACTCTCTCGGTGGACCTTATCGACCTCGTGGGAGAAGGAGACCTCTCGGTCACACTCGACTGGAGCGAAGCGGGACTCGAGAACGTCAGCGGGATAAAGACGGTCTTCAAGGACCAGGGCGGCAAGGAGATAACCCTCACCCCGTCAACTCCCGTGGGCTACCAGAGCACAATCATCCACACCAATCTTCCCGCGGGCTCGTACACACTGCAGGTTGAGCTCCTGGATAAGGACGGCAACAAGCTCCAGGGACTGACGGAGGCCGTGAGAATCTCCAACGGTGCCGAGTCGAAGGCCGAGCTCAGGTTCCTCAGCACCTCCCCGGGCAACGGAGCATCAAGCGCGACGGTGACAATCAGCGACAGGACCTCGACTCCCGTGGAAGTCCAGATAACCGGTGTGGAGACACTCATCGAGGCGGGCAGGGCGTTCACGGCTTCTATCTCGGTTCCCGCGAACTCCGCAGTTAAGGAGAAGGACATCAACGCGGTCTGGCATCTGGATGGAAAGGAGATGGGAAAGGGAACGCAGTTCACCTTCCCCAACGGCGTCAGCGCCGGCTGGCACAGGATAGACGTCGTGACAAGCACCGGGGAGGCGGGCTCGCTGGGATCGAGTTCGATAACCTTCCAGGCTGCCTCGTCCACAAGTCCCGGAGACCCCTACCAGAAGATAACCATAAAAAGCGGAGAACAGTTCACACTAGGTACCGACACAGTGATGCATTTCCTCCCCAACAACTATCTTCTTGTCGCAAGCAACCAGTACAGGACAATACAGCTTCTGGACATAACTGCTGCCGCAACAAGGCTCTGCGCGGAATACAGCTACGACGAACTCAAGATCGGGGACTACAGGGTCGTGGACTTCGCAACAAGCGGTACGAAGTACGACTCGTACTACTCCGTAATCTTCGTCTGCAATACCACATCAAGCTGCAAAGCCGTGAACCTCATGGTGTCGAAGACCCAGATAACCTATACAGACGAAGCGACAGAATACGACAAGAGAGCGACGACGGACAAGGCGTGTCAGTTCGTCAACATAACGGAAGCAAACAACTTCCTCGTCGCGACAATCCAGAACACGACACGGACGAGGATGGGTTATGTCGCATTCAACATCAATCCCGCAAAGGGCAGGATGATCAACAGGGATGACAAGTACATCATGAATCCCGACATAGACTTCTGCTATTCGGGCTTCAAGAACATTTCGTCCCTTCCAGAGTCGGGCTATTTCGTCGTCATCTCCGGACAGAAGGGAAAGGTCATCAAATGCCAGCTGAAGGACTCGACGGAGTATGCCGCGATGACCGAATATCATCTGTGGACAAGCTATGACGACTATGTGGATTCTCTGGACAAGAAGACGCCGGTGGATGATTTCAAGGACGGATTCGACTGCGGATTCCTGACCAGCGACGGTCAGTTCGCATTCGTTGTCTCGAGCGAGGGAATCTACTACTACAAGCGCAACTCCAACACATTCTACGAATACGAGTACTACCTGACAGAACCTTACACCGAGGGAAGCATAGGCGCAGTGAAGATGTGCAGGGATGTGAAGTACGGCTACATGATCGACAATACAGCGAAGGCTCTCGTCACCCTTACGCCGACAGAAGACGACGGCAGCTACGTTCTGAAGAAGGGAACCTCGATTCCTCTCGACAGCGGAACATACAACGAGATAGACATCTCGAAAGACGGCAGATACCTCGTGGTTTACAACGCCGATGACTGCACGGCCGCACACGTCATCAAGGCATCGAGATAGTAAAAGACAATGTGCTTATCCCTTTTTACGAGAAGGGATAAAGCACATTATGCAGACTTTGTCGGCAGTCCTGCTTATCTTTCGAAGGGGTTCTCTCCGGCATAAGGGAGGCTCTTCGGCTGATTCCAGGAAATATCCTTCACGCCGAAGTACCTCAGAACCTCGTAGATGTACTTTCCGCAGTGTGAGAATGCGACGGCACCGTGGTGCGGGTAGCGCTTCTCTATGAGCACATGGCGGTAGAACCTTCCCATTCCGGGGATTGCGAATATTCCGATTCCGCCGAAGGAACGTGTCGCGACGGGAAGTACTTCACCTTCTGCAACGTATGACCTGAGAGTTCCCTCGCTGTCGCACTGGAGGCGGTAGAACGTTATGTCGGAGGGAGCTATATCACCCTCGAGCGTTCCCCTCGTGAAGTCTGGCTTTCCGCCGTTCTCGAGAAGTCTGTTCTGGATGAGCTGGTACTTCACGGCCCTGTCCGCGCACATCTTGCAGGACGGAGTGTTGCCGCAGTGGAAGCCCATGAACGTGTCAGTAAGGGAGTAGTTGAACTTACCCGCGATATCCTCGTCGTAGATGTACTTCGGAACAGAGTTGTTGATGTCGAGAAGCGTTACAGCATCATTCGTGACACAGGCTCCGATATACTCCGAGAGCACTCCGTAGATGTCGACTTCACAGCCCACTGGAATACCGCGTGATGCAAGACGCGAGTTGACGTAGCACGGCTCGAATCCGAATTCGCTCGGGAAGGAAGGCCAGCACTTGTCTGCAAAGGCCACGTACTTTCTTGCTCCCCTGTGGTTCTCAGCCCAGTCGAGGAGAGTAAGCTCGAACTGAGCCATTCTCTCGAGAAGGTCGGGATAGTTGTTGCCCTTCTCTCCGAGCTCCAGCGCCATATCCTCGATGACGGCGGGAATACGCTTATCATCCTTATGCTCTCTGTAGGAGACAAGAAGGTCGAGTTCACTGTTCTCCTCGACTTCGACACCGAGTTCATAAAGCCCTTTGATTGGTGCATTGCATGCAAAGAAGTCCTGGGGACGCGGGCCGAAGGTGATGATCTTGAGATTTTCGAGTCCGATTACCGCTCTTGCGACGGGAACGAAGTCCCTTATCATTGCCGCAATGTCTTCAGCCGTTCCTACGGGACAGGAGGGAATGTAAGCCCTGAGATGACGCATTCCGAGGTTGTACGAGCAGTTCAGCATACCGCAGTATGCGTCTCCTCTGCCGTTTATCATGTCGCCGTCGCCCTCTGCAGCGGCCACGTACATGACGGGGCCGTCGAACTTCTGGCAGAGCAGCGTCTCCGGCGTCTCGGGGCCGAAGTTGCCGAGGAAGACGACAAGAGCGTTGCATCCCGCATTCCTTACGTCGTCGAGAGCCTTTTCCACATCCTTCTCGTTCTCGACAGTGACGGGACAGTTATAGAGTCCCTCACCGTACGCTTTTACGATTCTGTTTCTTCTCTCCGTGGAGAGAGCAATCGGGAAGCAGTCACGTGAGACTGCAATTATACCGGGTTTGACTTCCGGAATGTTTTTCATCATTTTCTTTCCTCTTATTTCCAGTTTTCAGATACATCAATGTTAATACCCTTAAGTGCAAC